>NZ_JBFUPQ010000009.1:0-208466 GCF_041360655.1 Luteibacter sp. RCC_6_2
TCGCGGCACTGCCGTCCATCGGCTTGCCGCACTCCGCTCTCACCTCCAAGCCTAGCCCTTCGGAAAGACACAAGCCGCTTCAGCGGCGATCCCGCGGCAGCGGGCAAGCTCGAGGCAAGCAGCCATCGCCGCTGAAGCGGCTCCCACACTTGGCAGAAACATACGCGAGCGTCTGGAAAGTCGCGATCTCCAGCGAACTGCGTCGAACTTCACCGAACTGGACAAGGCTAGGCGACAGGCGCACACTTCGCGGCGTTCCGGAGCCCCGGACCCACGGCACAGGTGAACAGTGGCCAGGATCCTCGTCCTGCACGGACCCAACCTCAATCTCCTCGGCGTGCGCGAGCCCTCGGTCTACGGGCACGAAACGCTCGCCGACATCAACACGTCGCTGCAAGCCCGGGCACAAGCGGCCGGGCACGACCTGGGCTGGTTCCAGTCCAACGCCGAGCACGAACTGATCGGACGGATCCACCAGGCCCGCGACGAGGGCACGGCCTGGATCCTCATCAATCCAGCCGCCTTCACGCATACATCGGTCGCCCTGCGCGACGCGCTCGCCGGGGTGTCCATCCCGTTCATCGAGATCCACCTGTCCAACCCGCACGCGCGCGAGCCGTTCCGGCACCACTCGTACGTATCGGACATCGCCGCCGGCGTGATCTGCGGCTTCGGCGGCGACAGCTACCGGCTGGCGCTCGAGGCCGCGCTGCTCCGGCTGGCCATCCCCGCCGCCTGATTCCCATTCGCGGCGCGCCCCGGGCGCCCCGCATCCACCACCAGAAGGTTTGTCCCATGGACCTGCGCAAGATCAAGAAGCTTATCGACCTGCTCGAGGAGTCGAACCTCGCCGAGCTGGAAATCAAGGAAGGCGAGGAAGTGGTGCGTCTCTCGCGCGTGCCCAAGGGCACCGCCGTCGCGCCGCAGATGATCGCCGCGCCCGCTCCCGTGGCCGCCCCGGTCGCCGCCGCGCCTGCCGCCGCCCCCGCGGCGCCCGCCGAGCCGGGCCTGCCGCCCGGTCACGTGGTCAAGGCGCCGATGGTCGGCACGTTCTACGCCGCCTCCACGCCGGGCGCACCGGCGTTCGCCAGCGTCGGCCAGCAGGTCAAGGCCGGCGAGACCCTGGGCATCATCGAAGCGATGAAGATGTTCAACCAGATCGAGGCCGACGTATCCGGTACCGTCGTCGCCATCCTGGTCGAAAACGGCCAGCCGGTGGAATTCGACGAACCGATGTTCGTCATCGCCTGAGGCCCCGACTCATGCTCGAGAAGGTCGTTATTGCCAATCGCGGCGAGATCGCGCTGCGGGTGCTGCGCGCGTGCCATGCGCTGGGCATCAAGACGGTCGCGGTGCACTCCACCGTCGATCGCAACCTCAAGCACGTCGGCCTGGCCGACGAATCGGTATGCATCGGACCGGGTCCCTCGGCCGACAGCTACCTCAACATTCCGCGGATCATCGCCGCCGCCGAGATCACCGACGCGGGCGCGATCCATCCGGGGTACGGCTTCCTTTCGGAGAACGCGAATTTCGCCGAGCAGGTCGAGCAATCCGGTTTCGTCTTCATCGGCCCCACCGCCGACGTCATCCGCCTGATGGGTGACAAGGTGGAGGCGATCCGCGCCATGAAGGCCGCCGGCGTGCCCTGCGTGCCCGGCTCCGGTGGCCCGCTGGGCGACGACACCGACGAGAACATCCGCATCGCGCGCGAGATCGGCTATCCGGTGATCATCAAGGCGGCCGGTGGTGGCGGCGGTCGAGGCATGCGCGTCGTGCGCACCGAGGCCCACCTGGCGAACTCCATCGTCATGACCAAGCAGGAAGCCAAGGCGGCTTTCAGTAACGATCAGGTCTACATGGAGAAGTTCCTGGAAAACCCGCGTCACGTGGAAATCCAGGTGCTCGCCGACGGCCAGGGCAACGCCATCCACCTCGGTGAACGCGACTGCTCGATGCAGCGCCGCCACCAGAAGGTGGTGGAAGAGGCGCCCGCGCCAGGCATCACGCCGGAACTGCGCGAGCAGATCGGCAAGGTCTGCGTGGACGCGTGTATCCGCATCGGCTATCGCGGCGCGGGCACGTTCGAGTTCCTGTTCGAGAACGGCCGCTTCTACTTCATCGAGATGAACACCCGCATCCAGGTCGAACACCCGGTGACGGAACTGGTGACCGGCATCGACCTCGTCCGCGAGCAGCTGCTGATCGCCGGTGGCGAGAAGCTGTCGATCCGCCAGGAGGACATCGTCCTCAACGGCCACGCGATCGAATGCCGCATCAACGCGGAGGACCCGGACACCTTCATGCCGAGCCCCGGCACGGTGAAGCGTTTCGAGGCGCCGGGTGGCCCCGGCGTACGCGTCGACACGCATCTGTACGACGGCTACCGCATCCCGCCGAACTACGATTCGATGATCGGCAAGATCATCGTCCACGGCCCGGACCGCGCCACGGCCATCGCGCGCATGCGCATGGCCCTGACCGAGACGGTGATCGAAGGCGTGAAGTGCAATATCCCGCTACAGCAGCGGATCATGGCCGACGTCGGATTCCAGCAGGGTGGGCAGAACATCCACTACCTGGAAAAACGAATGGCCGAGCAAAAAGAAACGCCTTCGGCGTAACGAAGAATCCCGCCGCAAGGCGGGATTTTTTTCAGGCCTTGCGGCGGCCGCTGATGCGTATCCAATCCTCGAGCGTGCGGACTTCCAGTTCGTCGAACCATTCCGAATAACGCGTGAGCAACTCCTCGTGTTGCCCGGAGAGGATGCCCGAGAGCGCGAATGGCGCCCCGGGTTTCACCGCCGCGGCGAAGGTCGGGGCAAGCTCGCCGAGAGGGCCGGCGAGGATGTTCGCCACGAGCACGTCGGCCTGCTCCACGGGTGCCTCGCCCGGCAGATAGACGTCCAGATCGCCATGGACGCCGTTACGTTCGGCGTTATCGCGCGACGCGAGCAAGGCCTGCGGATCGTTGTCGACGCCCACGGCACGCGCCGCGCCGAGCTTCAGCGCCGCGATGGCGAGGATGCCCGAGCCGCAGCCGTAGTCGAGGACGAACTTGCCGGCCATCTGCTGGCCGTCGAGCCATTCCAGGCACATCGCCGTGGTCGGGTGCGTTCCGGTGCCGAAGGCGAGGCCCGGATCGAGCCGCACCACGACGATCCCGCCGTCCGCCGGCGGCTCGATGTTCCACGGATAGACCCACAGCCGGCGGCCGAACGGCATCGGCTTGAACTGGTCCATCCACGCCCGCTCCCAATCCTGGTCCTCCACCTCGCGCCAGGTGATGTGGGCGGGCTCGATGAAGGGCAGGTCGTCGGCGATGGCCGCGGTCAGGCCACGCTTGTCGGCGCCGGCATCGAACAGCGCGTTGAGCACGATCTGGTTCCACAACGGGATCTCGCCCACCCCGGGTTCGAAGATGGCCTCTTCGTCGGGGGTTTCCGCATCGGCATCCTGCAGCGTGATGGACAGCGCGCCGAGATCTTCCAGTGTCGCTTCGACACGCGGTTGTTCGGCGGCGCGGATCGTGAGGGAAAGTTCGAGCCAGGGCATCGTGGGGCCAGTGCGGTGGGCGGGTCCATGATTCTACCGGGCGCGCACGGGCGCGGCGCGGCCGTTATGATCGGGCGTTATGTATACGCAGTGCCCCGAGTGCCTCACCGTCTATAAGCTGGAAGCCGAGCTTCTGGTCCATGCCTGCGGCTGCGTGCGTTGCAGCCACTGCGATGCCGTCTTCAACGCCCTGGGCACGCTCGCCGAGCAGTTGCCGCCGGAGCCGTTCACGCGCCTGGCGGAACACGCGCTGGATCGTGAGCCCCCGACCGCCGACGTGGCGGTGTTCCGGCCGAGGCCGGTGGCCGAGGTGGCTCCCGAAGGCCCCGGGACAAGCCCTCTCGTGGAAGACGACATCGCCAGTGGGGAAACGGGGGAAGACTTTTCACAGTTGACGTTCACGCCACGGTTCGCGAAGCGGAAGCGCCGCTCGTGGCGCACCCCTGCCTGGGTCGGTGTCTGTACCGTGCTGATACTCGGCCTGGGAGCACAGTTGGCATGGGCCAAGCGGGACGTCCTCATCGCGGACCCCACCATCGGCCCCGTCCTGGAGACGGGGTGCGCGATGATCGGCTGCCGTTTGCCTCTCGTACCCGACCCTTCCCGCCTTCACTTGCTCGCGCGCGACGTCGAGCAGCATCCGTCCGTCACCGACGGCTTGCTCATCACCGCCAGCGTGCGAAACGATGCATCGTTCGCGCAACCGTACCCCGTGGTCACCATCGTACTCTCGGATGCCAGCGGCCAGCGCCTCGCCATGCGCCGTTTCCAGCCCGAGGATTATGTAGGCGATGCCTCGGCGCGTTCACGCGGTCTCGCCAGCGGGGTGACGACGGCCATGGTGTTCGAGGTGCAAGACCCGGGCCAGCGAGCCGTGGCTTTCGCATTCAGCTTCGAATGAAGCGTTCGAAAAAATTTCTTTTTGCAAGCCTGCACTTCGCTCCCCGGGGCGAGTACACTCGGTTCCCTTCGCGACTTTTCATCACCCCGACGAGGTGAACGGGTCGCAGCCCAAGAAGCACCATACCGATAAGAACCGACCGGAGATCCACGCTCCGGCCTGCGAGAGGGGAATGCCTTGAACGCTGTGAGACTGTCTGCTGGCGAGGCCGCCAACGAAACCTCCATGCAGAGCGCTCTCAGCGAATGTGTCAGCCGTACGGTTCGTCGCTATCTCGCCGATATCGGTGATACCGAGTTCGGCGAAGGCCTGCATGCCCTCGTGATACGCGAAGTCGAAGGCCCCCTGCTGCGTGAAGTGCTTTCCTTCCACGAAGGCAACCAGAGCCGCGCCGCCGCCGCCCTCGGCATCAACCGCGCCACCCTGCGCAAGAAGCTCGCCGCCCACGGGATTTCCTGACCGGCCTGCCGCCGGGACCGCATGGACGTCCGGGCGGCTATAATGACGCGCTTTCCTCCCCGGAAGTGCCCATGCCCACGCCCGATCTCGTTCCCGTCCGCCGCGCGCTCGTCAGCGTTTCCGACAAGCAGGGCCTGACCGGGCTGGCTCGCCGCCTCGCTGCCGCGAACGTCGAAATACTCTCCACCGGCGGCTCGGCCAAGGCGCTTCGCGAGGCCGGCATCCCCGTCCGCGACGTGGGCGACCTCACCGGCTTTCCCGAAATCATGGACGGACGGGTGAAGACCCTGCATCCACGCGTCCACGGTGGCTTGCTCGGCCGCCGCGGCACCGACGACGCGGTGATGGCCGAACACGGCATCGTTCCGATCGACCTGCTCGTGCTCAACCTGTATCCCTTCGAGCGCACGGTCGCCGATCCGGCGTGCACGCTGGAAGACGCCATCGAGAACATCGACATCGGTGGTCCGGCCATGCTTCGTGCCGCCGCCAAGAACTGGAACGATGTCGCCGTGCTGACCGACCCGGCGCAGTACGAAGAGGCGCTGGCGGAGATCGAGCAGAAGGGTGGTCTCGCGCGCGCCACGCGTTTCCGGCTTTCCGTCGCCGCGTTCAACCGCGTGTCGAACTACGACGCCGCCATCAGCGACTACCTCTCCGGTATCACGCTCGACGATACGCACACCGCGGTCGCCGCGCGCGCGGAATTTCCCGAGCAGTCGAACGGCCGCTTCATCAAGGTGATGGACCTGCGTTACGGCGAGAACCCACACCAGGCCGGCGCGTTCTACCGCGACCTCCATCCCGCAGCCGGCACGCTCGCCACATTCCGCCAACTGCAGGGCAAGGAACTGTCGTTCAACAACATCGCCGATGCCGATGCCGCCTGGGAATGCGTGCGCCAGTTCGACGCGCCGGCCTGCGTGATCGTGAAGCACGCGAATCCCTGCGGCGTCGCCGTGGCGGCCGACCCGCTGGCCGCCTATGAACTGGCCTATGCCACCGACCCGACCTCGGCCTTCGGCGGCATCATCGCGTTCAACCGTCCCCTCGACGCGGAAACGGCGAAAACGATCCTGAAGCGCCAGTTCGTCGAAGTGCTGATCGCGCCGCAGGTGGATGCCGGTGCGGTCGACGAGGCAGCGAAGAAGGCCAATGTGCGCGTGCTGGAAATCCCGCCGGGCGACGGCCGCAACACCCACGACGTGAAGCGCGTAGGCTCCGGCCTGCTCGTGCAGACCGCCGATCATCGGCAGGTCCAGCGGGACGAATTGAAGGTCGTGAGCAAGCGCCAGCCCACGCCCGGCGAACTCGACGATCTGCTGTTCGCCTGGCGCGTGGCGAAAATGGTGAAGTCCAACGCGATCGTCTACGCCAAGGACAACCGGACGATCGGCATCGGTGCGGGCCAGATGAGCCGTGTCGTCAGCGCGAAGATCGCCGGCCTCAAGGCCGAGGAAGCCGGCCTCGTGGTGCCGGGCAGCGCCATGGCCTCGGATGCGTTCTTCCCGTTCCGCGACGGGATCGACGCGGCCGCCGCGGCGGGCATCCGGGCGGTGATCCAGCCCGGCGGCTCCATGCGCGATAGCGAAGTCGTCGGCGCCGCCGACGAGCACGACATGGCGATGGTGTTCACGGGCGTTCGCCACTTCCGCCACTGACGAAAGCATTGGCCCTGCGCAGCGCATATCGCCGGGCCAGCACCGCGCAGGCCATCAGCTGTATCTGGTGGAACAGCATGATCGGCAGCACGATCAGGCCGAGCGGGTGTCCGGCGAACAACACTTTCGCCATCGGGACGCCCGCGGCCAGGCTCTTCTTCGAGCCGCAGAAGACGATCGTGATCTCATCCTCCTTGGCGAAACCGAGCGCCCTCGCGCCATAGCGCGTGAGCACCAGTGCGCAGGTCAGCAGTACCGCGTTCACCACCACCAATCCCGCCAGCACAGGCAGGGGTAACTGGTGCCACAAGCCCTGCAGCACCGCTGCGCTGAACGCGGTGTAGACCACCAGCAGGATCGAGCCGCGGTCGACGAAGGTAAGCAGGGTGGCATGCTTGCGCACCCACCCACCGATCCAGCGCTGCGCGATTTGTCCGGCGACGAACGGTACGAACAACTGCATCACGATCGCACCGACCGCGTGCAGGGAGAGACCGCCCTGCCCCGTACCCGCGATCACCACGCCGACCAGCAAGGGCGTGATGAAGATACCCAACAGGCTCGACGCGGAGGCGGCGACGATGGCCGCCGGCACGTTACCGCGCGCGATCGACGTGAAGGCGATCGACGACTGCACCGTCGACGGCAAGGTGCACAGGAACAGGATGCCGAGGTAGAGGTCGGGCGAGACGAGCGGCGAGAGCACCGGCTTCAGCACGATACCGAGCAGGGGAAACAGCAGGAAAGTGCTGGCGAGGACGGTGAGATGCAGCCGCCAGTGGGTCATGCCCGCGACGACCGCCTCGCGGGAGAGCTTCGCCCCATGCAGGAAGAACAGGAGGCCGATGGCGACATCGGTGACCACCTCGAAAACACTGGCGGCGCTGCCACGGCACGGCAGGATGCTGGCCAGCACCACGGTGGCGACCAGGGAAAGGGTGAATCCATCGGGGAGGAAGCGGCGCATGGCAGCGGCTGGCATGAGAGGGGATGACCGTATTTCACCGCCGCGGGTCCCATAAGGCAATTCGTTTTATCTGATCCAGTGATACATTCCTGTTATGAATGTCTCGCTTCGCCAGCTTCGCGCCTTCCTTGCCGTGGCCGGCCATCGGCATTTCCGCCGAGCGGCGGAATCCCTGCACCTGACCCAGCCGGCGGTAAGCCGCCTGATCTCCGACCTGGAAACGGAACTGGACGTACGCCTGTTCGACCGCAGCACGCGAGAAGTCGTGCCCACGGAGGCGGGCCGGTACCTGGAGCAAGCGGTGTCCCGCGTGCTGGACGAACTCGACGGCGTGCTCTCGCATGCGCGGACGCAGGCGGACCCCTTACGCGGCAGGGTGCGCGTCGCGGCCGTGCCGACGCTCTCGGCGGGTCTCCTGCCCGCCTGCATCGCCCGCTGCGCCCTCGAGCATCCTTCGCTGGAGATCCTGCTACGCGACCAGACCCAGGCGCAGGTGCTGGACGCCGTGCGCGGTGGCGAAGTCGACTTCGGTCTCACGGTCGAGCCCGCCACCGTGGAGGAGTTCGATGCGGAAACGATCCTGCGCGATCCGTTCCGGCTGGTCTGCCGCCGTGATCATCCCTTCGCCGCGAAGACGAGCGTGCCCTGGAAATCGCTGGCGCGTGAACCGCTCATCCTGCTCGACCACGCCTCGGGTAGCCGGCGACTGATCGACACCGCGTTCGCCAAGCGGGAGATCGCCATGCACGTGGTACTCGAGGTGGGCCATCCGCATACGGCCTTTCGCATGGTCGAGGCCGGCCTCGGCGTCACCGTCACCCCGGCGCTGTCGCTGGACGCCCTGCGTCCCGGCCTGATCGCACGCCCGCTGTCGCCGTCGGTGGATCGCGAGGTGACCCTGTTGAGACGCCGCGCACGTTCGCTGTCGCCGCCGGCCCAGACCGTATGGAACATGTTGCGGGACATCGCGCTCACGCTGGCTTGAAGGCCTCCGTTTCATCATGCGCGCTTTGACCGCGGGAGACAGGCGATGAGCTACCGGCTGTATTACTGGACGGGCCTGCAGGGCCGCGGCGAATTCGTCCGCCTGTGCCTGGAAGATGCTGGCGCGGCGTACACCGACGTCGCCCGCGAGGAAGGCGACGAGGTCATGACGGCCTTCCTGGAGGGAGAGCACGACGGTGCCCTGCCCTTCGCGCCCCCGTTCCTGGCATCGGGGCGGCTGGTGATCGCCCAGGTGGCGAACATCCTCCAGTACCTCGGACCGCGGCACGGCCTGGTGCCGGAGAGCGAGTCGCGGCGCCTTTACGCGCACCAGTTGCAACTGACCATCACCGATCTCGTGGCCGAGGTGCACGACACCCATCATCCGGTGTCGACGGAACAGTATTACGAGGACCAGCGCGCCGAGGCGAAGCGACGCGCGAAGGATTTTTGCGCGTCGAGGATTCCGAAATTCCTGGGTTACTTCGAGCAGGTGCTGGAACGCGGCGGCGGGAAACATTCGCTGCGCGAGCATTCCTATGTGGACCTGTCGTTGTTCCAGGTGATGGAGGGGTTGAGCTATGCGTTTCCGAAGGCCATGGCCAGGCAGAAACTGCCGTTGTTACGGGACCTGGCCAGGCGCGTGGCGAACCGGCCGAACATCGCGGCGTATCTCGCCTCGGAACGGCGCCTGCCGTTCAACACGAACGGCATCTTCCGCCATTACCCGGAACTGGACGGCTGAGGCAAGCACGGCCACCCTTCTGTGGGAGCCGCTTCAGCGGCGATCCCGCGGCAGCGGGCCAGGTCAAGGCAAGCACCCATCGCCGACAGAGTCGGCTCCCACCTCAAGCGGCCCCCGCATCGACGCAGATCCCCCGAGTACCTGCAGGGATGTGCCTGGTGGGAGCCGGCCTCAGTTCGAACCGGCAGGCTTCGGCGCCTGGCCCCATTCGTAGACCTTGTAATAAACCGGGTTCACCGGCCCGTTTTTCGGATCGTGATGAAGTTTCCCGTCCGGATCGGCCATGTAGGTCTGCGGCACGCCGTTCTTCGGCGTCACCACGACCATGAACAACTTGCCGCCCGTGCGGTATTCCTCGACGCGATCGTCACCCTGCTGGCGCACGGTCACCTGCGGTGCCTGCTGGCCCCGGGCGTCGACCGCGCCGTTGTCCTGCATCGAGGGCAGCGCCACGGCGGAACGCGAGCCGCCATTGGCGTCCGACGTGGCAGGCGTGGTCTTGCCATCCTGGGCCTCGTCGTAAGTGACCGGCCTCTCGACCGGCTTCAGGCCCGACCGGTCCGGCTCGCCCGCCTTGACGCCCGGATCGTTCAGGCCCGGCGGTGGCGGGGCCGGCTTGAACGACGACGGGTCCTGGGCATTCTGCGCGACGGCGGGTAGCGCCAGTACCAGGGCGAGCGCGGCAGCGAGGGCATGCGAGCGGTTCATGGGAATGTCTCCATAAGGGCCTGCGAGGATAGCAATTCCCACCCCTCCGGCCACGTGAACGGACGGTTCGCGCGCGGCCATGAGAGAATCGGGAAATGCCTACGCTCACGCTCATCGACGGGTCGTCGTACCTGTACCGCGCGTTCCACGCGCTGCCGCCCCTGACCAACACCCATGGCGAGCCCACCGGCGCGCTGTTCGGCATCGTCAACATGCTGCGCACGACGATGAAGGCGGGCTCCGACTACGTGGCCTTCGTCTGCGACGCGCCCGGCCGCACCTTCCGCGACGACCTCTACCCCGAATACAAGGCGAACCGTCCATCCATGCCGGACGACCTGCGCGCGCAGGTCGACCCGATGATGAAGATCGTGGGCGCCCTGGGATTCCCGATCCTTTGCGTACCCGGGGTCGAGGCCGACGACGTGATCGGCACGCTCGCCCGGCAGGCGGCGAACCAGGGCATCGATACGATCATCTCCACCGGCGACAAGGATTTCGCCCAGCTGGTCGGCGCGCACATCGTGCTCATCAACACGATGACCAACACCACGATGGACATCGATGGCGTCATCGAGAAGTTCGGCGTGCGGCCGGAACAGATCGTCGATTACCTCACCCTCATGGGCGACAGCATCGACAATGTCCCCGGCGTCGAAAAATGCGGCCCGAAAACGGCCGCGAAGTGGCTGGCGGAATACCACGACCTCGACCAGCTGTTCGCGAACGCGGACAAGATCGGCGGCAAGATCGGCGAGAACCTGCGGGCCGCGATCCCGCGCCTGCCGGTGTCGCGCGAACTGGTCACGATTCGTACCGACGTGCCGCTGGACCAGGGCCCGACGGACCTGCGCATGCGTGACCGCGACATCGAGGCCCTGCGCGAGCTCTACACACGTTACGACTTCAAGGCGGCCTTGAAGGACCTCGACGGGGCCGCCACGGGCCCGGCGGCACCCACCGCCGCGACGCCCGCTCCCGCCCCGGCGGCCCACGTCGCTCCCGACGCCGCGCTCGGCGCCGAAGGCGAATACGAGCTGATCGTGACCGAGGAACGCCTGGCCGCGTGGCTGGAGAAGCTGGAAACCGCGCCGCTGATCGCCTTCGACACCGAGACCACCAGCATCGACGCGATGCAGGCGGATATCGTCGGCCTGTCGCTGGCCGTGGAGCCGGGCAAGGCGGCCTATGTCCCACTCGCGCACGATTACCCGGGTGCGCCGGCCCAGCTGTCCCGCGAACACGTGCTCGGCGCGCTGAAACCCATCTTCGAAGATCCTTCGAGGCCGAAGGTCGGTCAACACGGCAAGTACGATATCAACATCCTGTCGCACTACGGCATCGCCTTGCGCGGCCTCGCGCACGACACGATGCTGGAATCGTACGTGTTCAACGCGACCGCGACGCGCCACGACATGGACTCGTTGGCTTCGCGCTATCTCGGCTATACGACGATCAAGTACGAGCACGTCGCGGGCAAGGGTGCCAAGCAGATCTCGTTCTCCCAGGTGGACTGCGACACCGCCTGCCGCTACGCCGCCGAAGACGCGGACATCACGCTTCGCCTGCATCACGCGCTCTGGCCGAAGCTCGAAGCCGAGCCCACCCTGCGCGACGTGTACGAGAACATCGAGATTCCGCTCGTGCCCGTCCTGGCCGGGATGGAACGCATCGGCGTGCTGATCGATGCGAACGAATTGCGCAAGCAGAGCCAGCAGCTCGGCAAGCGCATGGTCGAACTGCAGAAGCTGGCCTACGCCTCCGCCGGCCACGACTTCAACCTCGACTCGCCGAAACAGCTGCAGGCCGTGCTGTTCGACGAACTGGGGCTGGCGGCGAAGATCAAGACACCCACCGGCCAGCCCTCGACGAACGAAGAGGCGCTGGAGGCCATCGCCGATACGCACGAGCTGCCGCGCCTGATCCTCGAATACCGCGGCCTCGCCAAATTGCGTTCGACCTATACCGACAAGCTCGCCGGCATCGTCAATCCACGCACGGGCCGCGTGCATACCAGCTACCACCAGGGCGCCGTGGCCACCGGCCGCATCAGTTCTTCCGACCCGAACCTGCAGAACATCCCCGTACGCACCGAGGAAGGCCGGCGCATCCGCCAGGCGTTCGTCGCGCCGGAGGGCTGGCGCATCCTCGCGGCCGACTACTCGCAGATCGAATTGCGCATCATGGCCCACCTGTCCAACGACGAAGGGCTTCTCCGCGCCTTCCAGGAAGGCGGCGACGTGCACCGGGCGACGGCGGCGGAAGTATTCGGCGTGCCGCCGGCCGAGGTCACCACGAACCAGCGCCGCGCGGCCAAGGCGATCAACTTCGGCCTGATGTATGGCATGAGCTCGTTCGGCCTCGCCCGTCAGCTTGGCGTCGACCGTGGCGAGGCCTCCGACTACATGGGGCGCTACTTCTCGCGCTATCCCGGCGTGCGCGCCTTCATGGACGCCACGCGCGAGCAGGCCCACCGCGACGGTTACGTACAGACCCTGTTCGGCCGGCGCCTGTACCTCGAGAACCTCAGTTCGCGCAACCAGGCCTTCCGTGCCGGCGCCGAGCGCGCGGCGATCAATGCACCGATGCAGGGCACGGCAGCCGACATCATCAAGCGGGCCATGATCGCCGTGGCCGCCTGGATCGAACCCCGGAACGACGTGCGCCTGCTCATGCAGGTACACGACGAACTGGTCTTCGAGGTCCGCGCGGAGGCGGTGGACGAGGTCCGCGCGGGTATCGAGAAGCACATGACCGGCGCCGCCACGCTCAGCGTGCCGCTACAGGTCGATATCGGCGTCGGCGCGAACTGGGACGAAGCCCACTGACCGGGCGAATGGCCATCCAAACGTAAGATTTCCGTATAGTCGTTCAGGTGAAGCGGCGCCAAGTCACTGATTATCGGCCCCATGAACGCCGGCTGACTTTTTTTCGTCCCGCATTGCAACTTCGACCGTTCCCGGACGTCTATATCTTCGGACGCACGCAACGGCGTCCCATCGGTGGACTCCACCTCCCTGGAGTCACCCTGCGGACGGTCCGATCTTCCCCTGGATCCGACCATCCACCGGCCCCGAGAGCTCCCCTGGCTCTCGGGGTTTTTTTTGCCGGGGACAAAGACAAAGCCTGCACATTCACACCCGCATCCTCTCGGCCACATCGAACCAGGAGGGGAACGCATATGCGTGCAGGTCTCATCATCGTCGGCGTCATCCTGATCGGCCTCGGCCTCTGGGTGACCCTGGGCAACGGCAGCTACAGCAAGACCGACACGATCGCCTCCATCGGTTCGGCCAAGATCGAAGCCACGCACGACAAGGCCATTCCGCAATGGGTGGGCATTGCCGGCATCGTCATCGGCGGCATCGTCGCGGTGGCTGGCATCGCGCAGAAGCGGTGATGCGGCGCGGGGGCCGGGACGGCCCCCAACCGTTACAATAGGTGGATGGATGTTTCCCACCTTCTCGACTCCCTCAACGACGCCCAACGTGAGGCCGTCAGCGCCCCGCCCGGTCATTACCTGATCCTCGCCGGCGCCGGCTCGGGCAAGACCCGGGTACTCACCAACCGCATCGGCTGGCTCACCCAGGTGGAGCGGGTACCTCCGTGGGCGATCCTCGCCGTCACGTTCACCAACAAGGCCGCCGGCGAAATGCGCACCCGCCTGGATGGGATCATTCCCGGTGGTACGCAAGGCCTCACGGTGGGCACGTTCCACGGCATCGCGCACCGGCTGTTGCGCCGTCACTGGCGCGAGGCAGGCCTGGTCGAAGGTTTCCAGATCCTCGATTCCGACGACCAGCAACGGCTGATAAAGCGCGTGATCGCCGGCATGGGCCTGGACGAGGCACGCTTTCCGCCGCGCCAGGCGTCGTGGCAGATCAACAACTGGAAGGACGAAGGCAAACGGCCCGACGCGATCGAGCATCGCGACCACCCGGTGACCCGCACCTTCGTGGAAATCTACAAGGCCTACGAACAGCAATGCCAGCGGGCCGGACTGGTGGATTTCGCCGAACTCCTGCTGCGTGCCCACGAGTTGTGGCTGAAGGACCCGCAGGTCCTCAAGCACTACCAGGATCGCTGGCGCTATTTGCTGATCGATGAATTCCAGGACACCAATACCTTGCAGTACGCATGGATACGCGTGCTCGCGGGCAATACCGGCCAAGCCTTCGTCGTCGGCGACGACGACCAGGCGATCTATGGCTGGCGCGGTGCCAAGGTGGAGAACGTGCAGCAGTTCCTGCACGATTTCCCGGGTGCGAAGACGATCCGCCTGGAACAGAACTACCGTTCCACCTCGACGATCCTGAAGGCCGCCAACGCGGTCATCGCGCGCAACGGGGGCCGTCTCGGCAAGCAGCTGTGGACCGATGGCGGCGAAGGTGAACGCATCGCCCTGTATGCCGCGTACAACGAGCAGGACGAGGCACGTTTCGTCATCGAGCGCATCCGTGAATACGTCGCCGAACACGGCAACGCACGCGACTGCGCCATCCTCTACCGTTCCAATGCCCAGTCGCGAAACTTCGAAGAACAGCTGATCCAGCGCGACCTGCCTTACCGTGTCTATGGCGGCCTTCGCTTCTTCGAACGCGCCGAGATCAAGGACGCCCTCGCCTACCTTCGCCTCGCATCGAATCGCCACGACGACGCCGCCTTCGAACGCGCCGTGAACACGCCGCCGCGCGGCATCGGCGACCGCACGCTCGACGAACTGCGCCGGCGCGCGCGCACCGATGGCAGCTCCATGTGGGAGGCATCGCTCACCGAGGCATCCATCGGATCGATGGCAGGCCGCGCGAAAAACGCGGTGAAAGCCTTCATCGGCCTGATCGACAACCTCGCACGCACCTTCGCCGGCCATGGTGAAAGCGACGGCGAAGGCAACGACGCGCCAAGTGCGCTCGGCCTCGCCGAACAGATCGAGCACGCCATCATCCACACCGGACTGCGCGACTTCTACGAGAACGACAAGCGCGGTAACGGCGAAGCCCGGGTGGAGAACCTGGACGAGCTGGTCAACGTGGCCAGCCGCTTCGAGATGACCCCGGAAGACGTCGATGCCGGGCTCAACGAACTCTCCGCTTTCCTGTCGCATGCCGCGCTTGAGGCCGGCGAAGGCCAGGGCGAGGCCTGGGACGATTGCGTGCAGTTGATGACACTGCATTCGGCAAAGGGCCTGGAGTTTCCCGTGGTCTTCCTGGTCGGCATGGAAGAAGGCCTGTTCCCGAGCCAGCGCTCCACGGAGGAAGACAACCGCCTGGAGGAAGAGCGCCGCCTGGCTTACGTAGGCATCACGCGCGCCAGGGAGCGGCTTTACCTCTCCCATGCGGAATCGCGCCGCATGCACGGCACGGAGATGTTGGCCCGGCCCTCCCGCTTCCTTGGTGAGATTCCCCCCGACCTGATCGACGAACTGCGCCCGCGCGTCCAGGTGTCGCGCCCAGCCTATGCGGACCGCTACGCGTCGTCGGCCGTGGAAGAGGCTTCGCCGATACGCCTCGGTCAGCGGGTCACCCATCCGAAATTCGGCGAAGGAACGATCGTCAGCGCCGAAGGCGCCGGGGCGCACATGCGCGTGCAGGTGAACTTCGAAGATGCCGGGAGCAAGTGGTTGGTTTACGCTTACGCGAATCTGACCGCGTTGTAGGGGGCGTCCGGCCGGACAGCCGGCGCGCGGAGGAAGGGGAAAGGGAAGCACATGATCGTCGGCATCGATCTGGGCACGACCCACAGTCTCGTCGCGGCGTGGCTGGACGGCGTTCCGCGCCTGATCCCCAATGCGCTCGGCGGCGTCCTGACACCGTCGTGCGTCGGCGTCGACGAGGATGGCAGCATCCTCGTCGGGGAGGCCGCCCGTGAGCGCCTGCAGACCCATCCGCAACAGACCGCCTCGCTGTTCAAGCGCTATATGGGCAGCCCTCGCAGCGTGCGCCTGGGCGATCGCGATTATCGTGCGGAGGAACTTTCCGCCCTGGTCCTTCGATCGCTCAAGGCGGACGCCGAGGCTTTCCTCGGTGAACCGGTCACCGAGGCCATCGTGACCGTGCCCGCCTATTTTTCGGACGCACAGCGCAAGGCGACGCGCTTGGCCGGCGAACTCGCCGGCCTCAAGGTGGAACGCCTGCTCAACGAGCCGACCGCCGCCGCGCTCGCCTATGGGCTTCACGAGGCCGGTAGCGAGACGCAATTCCTCGTTTTCGATCTCGGCGGCGGGACGTTCGACGTATCCATCCTCGAAATGTTCGAGGGCGTCATGGAGGTACGCGCCAGCGCGGGCGACAACATGCTCGGTGGCCAGGACTTCACCACGTCGATCGCCGATCTCGCCTTCGCGAATGGCGCGCCTGAAGCGGCGCGTGACGATCCGCGCTTCATGCAGCGCCTGGCGGCCAGCGCCGAATGGGTCAAGCGGGAACTGAGCGCCAGTGGCAGTGCTTCGCTGGACGTTCGTTACGAGGGCCGTTCGATCCGGGTCGACATCGACGCCGAGGCGTTCGAGAAACTGGCCCAACCGCTGCTCAACCGCCTCTGGCGCCCGATCGAGCGCGCCATGCGTGACGCGCGTATCCGTGCCGCGGATCTCGACAGCGTGGTCCTTGCTGGCGGTGCCACGCGCATGCCCATGATCCGCGCGCTCGCCACGCGCATGTTCGGCCGCTTCCCCGCCGTCGGGCATAACCCGGATGAAGTGGTCGCCATGGGTGCCGCGGTTCAGGCGGGGCTGAAGATGAAGGACAAGGCGCTCGACGAGATGGTGATGACGGACGTCTGCCCGTACACGCTCGGTACCGAGGTCGTGCGCCAGCTGGACAACGGGTCGCAGGCACCAGGGTTCTTCGCGCCGGTGATCCAACGCAATACCGTCGTTCCCGCCAGTCGCATCGAGCGCTTTTCGCCGGTGACGCCCGACCAGAAACAGATTCGCATCGGCGTCTACCAAGGCGAATCGCGCATGGTTCGCGACAACATCGCGCTCGGTGAACTCACCATTCCCCTCCTGCCCGGCCCAGGGCACGGCGATGGCGTCGATGTCCGCTTCACCTATGACGTGAACGGCCTCCTTGAAGTCGAGGTGACCGTCGTCGCCAGCGGCGAGGTGAGGCGGCTGGTGATCGAAAGCGGCGATGCGCACATGCCTGCGGAGGAGATCGCACGGCGGTTGCAGGCGCTGTCGGTCCTCAAGACACACCCGCGCGACACGCTCGAAAACCGCACCCTGCTCGCTCGCGCGGAACGTCTCTACGAACAACTGTCGGGCGAACCCCGCGAGCGGCTCGGGCGCGTCATCCTCCGTTTCGAGCAGGTGCTCGCCACGCAGGACCAGCGACTGATCGCACGCGATGCCGTGGCATTCCGCGAGTCCTTGCAGGCGATCGAGCGTGATGACCGATTCGCACCGGACCCGGCGAGCTGAGCATGACGCTGCCCTGGCACCTGGACATCCTCGGACTTCCCGCACATGCGGACGAGATCGCCGTGCGCCGGGCGTACGCGGCGGCGGTCCGGAAAATCGATCCGGCAACCGATCCCGACGCCTTCCAGCGCGTTCGCCACGCCTACGAAGCCGCACGTGCGTGGTGCGAACAGATGGACACCACGGTGGCCACGAGCGGCGAAGCGCCTGCACTCACGGCCAGCAGCACGACGGGTGGCGCGGTGGACAAGCCATCACCCGAGGAATCGCCGTCCCTCCCGGTCGACTACACGGTGACGCTTGCCTGGCGATTCGCCGCCGATGTCGGCGCACATCGGGCCGAAGGCATACCGCGCATGCTCGACGACATCCTCGTGGAACTGCGCACGCAGTATATCGACGCACCCGGCCAGTTCGAGGGACACCTGATCGACCTTGTCGGACTGCAGCGTATCGCGCACCGGTCCGAGGTGTTCGCCGCCGCCGAAACACGCTTCCACTGGGACGAGGTGGGACACCTCGCTGCTCTGGGGGAACGAGGCCGGTGGATCGAAAGCGTGCTGTCACAGCGCGAAGCATGGCTCTCGCTCGCGCCGGATCGCCAACGGGCATGGCTGGAACTTTTTGCACGCGCGGAGACGCACCTCGACAAAGCCCTGATCCGGCACTGGCCGGAGATCGCGAAGCTCAACGAACGGTTTCCCGCGTGGCTCAGCCTTCACCTGTCGGGCGAAACCCTTCAGGCATGGCACGCCGCGTTTGACGCACAATCGGCGTCCGCTCGCGACGTATTCATGAAGATCGCCGCACCAGAGACCGCCTATCTTCCCGCGCAAGCGGTGGCAGAGCGCGAACGTGAACAACAACGGTCGACGTCGCGTCTTGCCGCGTTTCTCGTACTGGCAGTAGTCATTGGATTCGTCAACCTCGCGATCCAGGGCTGGCCGCGTTCAAGGGCCACCTCGATGACTTCGCCCTTGGAAGCCTCACTTCCCCCGGACACGCCACGGCAATGCGTGGAACTCTATACGCAGCTGAATAGCCCCGATGCGTTCGAAGGGAAACGCGCGGACGAAATCGACACGCTCAAGGCCCGCGCTCACCGTTGCCAACGGGCTGGTCACTGGCACGCACAAACCGCTCGATGATCAGGGCGACAAGCGCGGCACGCCATGCTGGTCGCGCTCTTCCACTGCCGTGACGCGCGTGTCGATACGACGACTGCGCAATTCATCCGGCAAGGCCTCGGTCGCTTCCCCGCGGGCGAGCGCCAGGGCATTGCGATAGCAACGCTGGGCGAGTTCCGGATGGTCCTCACCGACGTAGACATCGCCAAGGGCTTCCCAGGCGGCCGCGCTCGGTTCGATCGCCAGCGCGCGTTCGAGGTACGGCTTCGCCTTGCCCCAAAGGCGCACGCGCACGCACATGCGCGCGACGGCGGTGAGTAGGACGGCGTCGTTGGGATGGGTGTCTATCCAGCTTTCGGCACGGCGCAGGCGCTGCTCCAGGTCTTCCGCGCCCATGCTTCCGTAGGTGGCGACAAGCGACGGCGACCATTCGCGGCGCAGCGCGGTTTCGATCTCGTCCATCGCGGCCATCGTCTGGCCGAACCGCGCGGCTTGCTGCGCATAAGCGTCCACGGCGGCAGGCAGGCGGCGTTGGCCTTTCGGCAATTGCGACCACAACGTGGCCAGAGAAGCACCATCGGGGGCGCTACGTACATAGGCGGCGACGACGCGCGACTCGATCTCCGCGTAGGCGCGCGAGCCCAACTCACCGCTTTTTTTCAGGGGATCGAGGGCACGCAAGGCGTTGCGCGGTTCGCCAGCCTCGAGCGAGGCCTCCGCGAACTCGACCCAGCCGGCGGGTGTCAGGCCGCCGCTGTTGGCTTCGGGCGCCAGCAAGGCGGCTGCCTCGTTTGGTCGGCCGGTACGGCGCAGCAGGCGTGCGCGCATGACGCGCGCGGCGCGTGGCGCCTCCTGCGCGGCCTGGTCGAGCGTTTCCAGTGCGCGTGCCGATTCGCCGTGGCGTTCCGCGGCTTCGGCCGCGGCGAGCAAGGCCGGACCGCGTACCGACGGATAGCGCGCCGCCCGGTTGAGGTCGCGCTCCGCTTCGCCGTGGCGCCCCTCGATCAACGATACGAGGCCGTCGGCGAGACGCTGCCGGCTCAGCCGGCGATGGCGCCGTGTCATCGCGCCGAACGGCCACCGGATCAGGGCGACCAGCACCGAGACCGCCGCCCAGGCGAGCAGCAGGAGTACCACCGCCGTCACCACGGTCATCTGCACGTTGGTGCCGCGCAGATGGATGAGTACGTAGCCGGGGTCGTCCGCGACCCAGTGCCAGGCGAAGGCGGCGATCGCCGCGATGAGGATCAGGCCGACGATCCAGCGCCAGAGCTTCATGGCGTGTCCTCGTGCGGCGTCGCGGCCGACCCCGCATGCGCGGGAGCCGCCGTGGATGCGCCACCTTTCAGCGCATGCACGGAGCGAAGGTTGCGCAATTCGGTGAGCGCGGCACCAAGCTTCGGTTCGGCGCCCTTCGCCTGGCTGGCCAGCAGCGCCGTCACACGCGAACGCGCGGCCTGCACCGCAGGTGATGACGTGTCGAAGCGCGCGGCGAGCGTGGCGTCGACGCGCTTCAACGCCGCTTGCCGGTTCACGTCGTCGTAAGCGAGCACTGCTGCCTCGGCATGCGCGACATCCAGCGCGGCCAATTCGCGGGCGATCCTGTCGTCGGCCAGCCCCAAGGGCGTGCCGTCGTCATGGCTGACCTTCACGATGCTGCCGAGGGCGTCACCGGCTCGCTGCCAGAAGTCTCGCTGTGATGTGTCGGCCGTTTTCGTATCGGAACTCTTCAGGGGCAGGGCCGGCAACTGCGCACGCAGCTCGGCCAGCGCCGCCAGGTCGTTCGCGCGGGCGACGGGCGCCACGGCGGCGAGCGCCTCGCGCTCGGCCCCCACGTTCTGCCTCACCGCGGCGAACGCGACGTCGTTCACGGCCGCGAGCGTCTTGTCGGCGAGGTCGTAGGCGGACAACGCGCCACTGGCGTCGCCGAACAGCGCGAAGCGCTCCTTGGCCATGCGCAGCAGCGATTCGGCCTCGTCCAGCAGCATGGCGTCGTGACCGCTGAGGCTGCGCTCGCTGAGGTTGGCGACCGCGTCTTCCAGATTACGCGTACGTTCGGAAACGCCGAGCATTTCTTCACGGGCGGACCGGTTGACGCCATCGGCGTCGCTGACCCGGCGGCGGAGCGTGGCGTTGTCGTCGCGCAATCCCTCGACCGCCGCCTGCAAGGTATCGACCTGCCCGCGCAGGCCGTTGGCCGCGCCGACGTCCTGGCGCAGGTTCCAGACCGTCCATGCCGTATATCCGGCCGCGCCGAGCGCCGCCAACGAGAACAGGATGGCCACGGCCAATGCACCGCCGCCTCGGCGGGGCGAGGAAACGGGTGGCTTCGCCGCGCGAGCGGACGGCGGCGTGGCGGCCGGGGCCGGCGTAGCCGGGGCGGTATCGGTCGGAGAGGTCTCGTTCGTCATGCCCGGCATGCTAGCAGGCCATACGCTAACGCATGGAACACCTCCCTCAACGGCGGGTGAACGAAACCTCGCTGGCGGCCTGGAGCAAGTCGGCCGGGAGGGCCGAGCGGGCCACGGCGACGCGCTCGAATCCCGCCTGCATCGCGATCTCGCGCAAGCGTTCGCTGCTGACGACCGCCACGGCCTGGACCAGCCTACGCCAGGCCGGGGCGATCAGGGCCCGGTGCAGGTGATCGAGGGCCTCGGCGCTGGAAAGCAGCACCGCCGAGCGGCGCCCCAGCTTCAGCAAAGGGTCGATGTGGCGGCGGTCGATACGGGGCGCCACGCGATGGTAGACGTGGATTTCCTCGATCGACGCCCCGCGCAGGGCCAGTTGCTCGCGGATCAGTCCCCTGCCGCCGGGGGCGCCGACCAGAGCCACGCGCTTGCCTGCCACGGCGGCCAGTTCCGGGAGCCCGAGCACCCCCTCGCTGTCCTGAGACGTTTCGGGGAAGCGCACCTCGGCGACGCTCGCCGTCTTCAGCGCTCGCGCCGTGCCACGGCCCACGGCGATCACGGCCGCGCGGGTGGCCAGGGGCAATACATCGGCCGCGAAGCGCACGGCGGCAGGGCTGGTGAACACGAGCACGTCGCCCTCCAGCGCGCGGCGCAAGGCCGCATCGACGGCCGCCGCGTCTTCCGTGGCGCGCAAGGAGAGTCCGGGCACGCTTACGGGAATGCCGCCGAGCTTGCGAACGCGGCGGGCGAGGGGGCCGGCGGTACCGGCGGGACGGGTGATGACGACGGTGACGTTACGAAGGGGAAGGGAGCGGCTCACTTCAAGGCATCCTGCGAGTGACAGGTCAGCATAGGAAGGTGGGGGCGCGGCCACCAATGCCGAAGGTTGGGGCAAGCCATACGGATGCGAACGGATCGCCGCGCCTCGTAGACTTGACGGCTTATGACCATGATTCAAGCTGCCCTGGCCGATCTCGAGCGCTTCATCCTCGACGGCATCCCCCTGGCCCGCGCCATGGAACTGCGTATCGCCGCCTTCGACGGCGAACGCCTGACCATGACCGCGCCGCTGGAGCCCAACATCAACGACAAGGGATGCGCGTTCGGCGGCAGCCTGGCCAGCTTGATGACGATCGCCTGCTGGGCTCTCGTCGAGGCCTGCCTGCGCCAACGCGGCGACGACTGCGACGTCTTCGTGGCCGACTCCACCGTGCGCTATCTCGCCCCGGTGTGGGACGACCTCCGTGCGGAGGCCAGCCTGGCCCCGGGAGCCCGCTGGGAACCCTTCTTCGCCACCCTCGACGCCCGTGGCCGCGCCCGGGCGGACTTCACCTGCGTGGTACCGGGAGCCGACGGCAAGCCCCTGGCCAGCCTGGATGCGCGTTTCGTGGCCAAACGCCGGGCATAATGCCGCCCGACGCCCCGAAGGAAGCCACCATGCGCCCGTTCGCCCTGCCCGCCCTCGCCCTCACCCTCATGGCCCTCGCGGGTTGCGCCGCCGACAAGCGCAGCGAGGCGCTCAACCGGACCCTCATGGGCTACGCCTCGGCGATCCGCTGGGGCGACTTCACCCAGGCGCAGACCTTCATCGACAAGGACTATGCCGAGGAACACCCGATCAGTTCCGTCGAGCAGGGACGCCTCCAGCAGTTACGCGTCACCGGCTACGACGAGGGCGCGGGCCCGCGGCCCGATGGCGACGACGATGTCGTCCAGGTGGTCCAGATCAGCGCGGTGAACATCAACACCCAGGCCGAGCGCAGCATCGTCGACCGCCAGCGCTGGCATTACGACCGCGAAAAGAACAAGTGGCGCCTGATGACCGGCCTGCCGGACTTCTCGCCCCGCTAAGCCGATATAATCGGCCGTTTATCCCCCCTGGGACGCGAAAAGACACGATGAACGACGTACTGCAGAAGTTGCCCGCCTTCGTGAGCAACCACACCGCGCTGGTGGCGCTTTTCGTGGTGATCCTGGTCGCCCTGGTCGCGGGCGAAGTCGGTCGTCTGTTCCGCAAGTGGAAGAGCCTGACGCCGGCCGGTCTCACGCAGCTGATCAACCGCGACACGCCGCTGATCATCGATCTCTCGGCCAGCGCCGATTACGAGAAGGCGCACATCCCCGGCGCGAAGAACGTGGCGATGAGCCAGTTCGACCCGGAGACGCAGAAGGATCTCTCGAAGGCGAAGGAGTTGCCGGTGGTGCTGGTCGACAAGGACGGCCGTGGCGTGGGCAAGGCGGCCAACCGCCTGATCAAGGCCGGCTTCGCCAAGGTGTTCGTGCTCGACGGCGGCACCTACGCCTGGCAGACCGCGCAGCTGCCCGTGGTGAAGGGCAAGAAATAATCAGAGCCCGTGGATGCCGGCCCGGCCGCGCAGGATCGCATCCAGCACGTCGGGCGCCACGTCGAACGAATCGAAGTAGAGCCGGTCCTCCGGCAGGTTCGCCTCGACGAACAGCTGCCGCCCTGCCGCGATCATCGGCGGCGGGCCGCTCATGTAGAGATCGAAGTCGGCGAGATCGGGATGATCCTCGAGCACGGCCTCATGGATCAGCCCTTCGCGCAGACCGCTCATCCGCGCCGCCTGCGGGTCCGAAAGCACCGGAATGAACGTGATCGTGGACAACTCCTCGGTCCAGCGCCGCGCCAGGTCGATGAGATAGAGGTCGGCCACCGTGCGCGCGCCCCAGTAGACGAACATCGGCCGCCGCGTACCGAGTGCGATGAAATGCTCGACGATCGCTTTCACCGGCGCGAAGCCCGTGCCGCCGGCCACGAGAAGCATCGGCCGCTCGGAATCCTCACGAGGCACGAAGGTGCCCAGCGGCGCCTCGATGGTCAGGTGGTCGCCCACGCGCAGCGATTCGTACACCCATGAGGTGAATCCACCGCCGGGCACATGGCGCACGTGCAGTTCGATCCGGCCATCCGCGCGCGGGCCGCTGGCGATCGAGAACGGACGGTGCTTGCCGTCCTGGAGGATCACGTCGAGGTACTGGCCCGGCAACCAGTTGAGCCGCTCGTTGTCCGTCGGCTGCAACCACACGCCCACGACGTCCGGAGCCAGGGCCCGGCGCTCCACCACCACGACGTCCAGCCGCCGATGCGGGATGTCTTCCACCGAGGCGATTTCACGCGCCTGGATGGCGATATCACCGCAGGGCACGGCCTGGCACATCAGGATGGCCCGGTGCTGGCGCGCCGATGCCGACAACGCCACCGGCGGATTGCGCGGGTAGCTGCACTCGCCCTCCACCAGGGTGGCCTTGCAACTGCCGCAGACACCGCTGCGGCACGAATACGGGAGGGCGATTCCCGCGCGCTGGGCGGCTTCGAGGACGGTCTCGTCCGCGGCGGCTTCGAATCGCTTGCCGGACGATGTCAGGGTTACGGTGGGCACCTGCGCATTGTAGGACAATGGCGGCTTGCCCCACAGGATCACGCGGAACATGGCCATCTGGAAGCAACCCATCGACCTCGCCCGGATCAACGGCTGGAGCCGTGGCACGATGATGGAAACCCTCGACATCCACTTCACCGCGTTCGGCGACGACTGGCTGCGCGGCACCATGCCGGTGGACCATCGCACGCAGCAGCCGTTCGGGCTTCTCCATGGCGGTGCCTCGGTCGTGCTGGCCGAAACGCTCGGCAGCTCGGCCGCCCTGCTCACGCTCGACGTGGAAAAGGAGATCGCGGTAGGCCTGGATATCAACGCGAACCATATCCGCGGCGTGCGTGGCGGTATCGTCACCGGCACCGCCAAGGCCGTTCACCTCGGCCGCACCACCCAGGTGTGGGAAATCCGCATCGAAGAAGAGAGCGGCAAGCTCGTCTGTCTTTCGCGGCTCACCATGGCGGTGATTCCCTCCACGGGTGGCGCGCCGGGAAACCTGCGCACGTGAGCGATGCCGCGCCGTATGCGGCGCTGTCGCCGGATGTCGTACTCGCCGCGGTGGACGCGGCGGGTTCGTGGAGCGACGGCCGCCTGCTCACGCTGAACAGTTACGAGAACCGCGTGTTCCAGGTCGGCCTCGAAGACGGCGGCTTCGTCGTCGCCAAGTTCTACCGGCCGGGCCGCTGGACCGACGCGGCGATCGAAGAGGAACATGCCTTCGCGCTGGAACTCGCCGCGGCGGAATTACCCGTCGTGGCGCCGCTGGTTTTCAATGGGCGTAGCCTGCTCCGGCAAGATGGATACCGCTACGCGCTGTACCCGCGGCGCGGTGGCCGTGCGCCTTCGCTGGAATCGCCCGATCAACTGGAATGGCTGGGCCGGTTGCTGGGAAGGATGCACGCCATCGGTGCGCGCGAACGCTTCCACGCGCGCGCCACGCTCGATCGCCCGACCATGATCGAGGCACCGGTGCGGGCGACGCTGGGCTCGGACCTGCTGCCCGCGCACCTCTTCGACGCTTATCGCCACGCGGCCGGGCGCGTCGACGAGGCCGTGGCTGGCCGCATCGACGCCATCGGCCCCGTGCGTTCCATCCGCCTGCATGGCGACTGCCATCCGGGCAACGTCCTGTGGACCGACGCCGGCCCGCACTTCGTGGACCTCGACGACGCGCGCATGGGGCCGGCGGTACAGGACCTGTGGATGCTCGCCGGGGACGAGGCGATGATGGATGCGCTGCTCGAGGGCTATGGGCAATTTCGCGACTTCGACCCCACGGAACTTGCCCTGGTGCCCGTGCTGCGGGCGATGCGGCAGGTGCACTACGCCGGCTGGATCGCGGAACGCTGGCACGATCCGGCGTTCCCGGCGGCGTTTCCCTTCGCGGCCGAGGCGCGCTGGTGGGAACAGCACATCGCCGACCTGCACGAAATCGCCGACGACCTTTGACACTACCAGGAGCCTCAATGCATTCCTTTTTCGTTCGTATCATCGCGGTCTTCGAGATCGCCGGTGGACTCTTCGGCCTCGTCCATCAGTTCGACCGGCTGTTGGGTGCGCGGGTGGTCGGGATGGACGCGATCGTGGCCGTCCTCGGCGTGCTGCTGTTCGGTTTCATCCTCGTTGCCGGCGTGCTCCTGGCGAGCAATGACAGCCGCGGCACGTCGATGTCGATCTGGGCGCAGTTCCTCCAGGCCCCGCTGCTGGCCACGCCCTTCTTCAGCTATGCCCTCTCCAGCGGCGCCTTCGCCAACCTGTCGATGACGCTGCAGCGCTCGCCGCGCCTCGGTTTCGACTGGGCCATCGCCGAACATGGATGGCTGCTGGCCATCGCCGGGCCCTCGGCCGCGCACATCGGCATCAACCTGCTCGCCCTGGTTTCCTGGCTCGTCCTGCGCTTCGGCCGCTGAGCCCCGGTATCATTCACCGATGAACAATCCCGCCGTCCCCAGCATTCGCCTCAAATCCGACCGGGTCCCCGGCCACCCCTGGGTCTGGTCGGCGCAGATCGTCAAACCCGACGAACGCCTGCCACCGGGCAGCGTGGTGGACGTGCTGGACTCCAAGGGACGCTTCGTCGGCCGTGGCTTCTGGAACGGTCATGCGCGCGTCGCCCTGCGCCTCCTGACCACGGACCCGGACCAGGCCATCGACGAGGGCTGGATCGCGGCCCGTATCGCCCGCGCCGTGGAACTGCGCCGCGAACTGCTTCGGCTGGACGAGGTGAGCGACGCCTGGCGCGTCGTGCACAGCGAGGGCGACGGGCTGTCCGGCCTGGTGGTGGACCGCTACGCCGGCCATCTCGTGGTCGAGTACTTCGCCGCCGGCATGTGGCGCTTCCGTGAAACGATCCACGCCGAGCTGCTGCGTCACTTCCCCGGGTCGTCGTTGTATTGGTTCGCCGAACAGCACGTGCAACGCCAGGAATCCTTCGACGTGCGTTCGAACGACGCGCCGTCGGCCGTGGACGTGCACGAACACGGACTGGCCTTCCACGCCGCTCCTGGCCTGGGCCACAAGACGGGCTTCTTCGCCGACCAGCGCGACAACCGCCGCCGCTTCGCCGGGCTTGCACGCGGCCGCCGCGTGCTCGACCTGTGCTGCAACGCGGGGGGCTTCGCGGTGCATGCGATGAAGGCCGGCGCCCTGGAAGCGACGGGCGTGGACGCCGATGCCGCCATCCTCGAGGTGGCTCGCGAGAACGCACGCATGAATGGCGTCGAGGCTCGCTTCGAGCAGGGCGACGTCTTCGAATGGCTGCGCGCGGCGATCGCCCGTGGCGACACCTGGGACGCCATCGTCCTCGATCCACCCAAGCTCACCCGTGACCGCAACCAGGTCGTCAACGCGTTGAAGAAGTACTTCGCGATGAATCGCACGGCGCTGGACGTACTGGCACCCGGCGGCATCCTGCTCACCTGCTCCTGCACGGGACTGGTGGGCGAGGACGACTTCCTCGAGATGATCCGTCGCGTGGCGTTGAACGCCGGCCGTGACATCCAGGTGCTGCACGTCGCCGGCGCCGGCCCGGACCATCCCGTGGCGAGCAACGTGCCGGAGAACCGCTACCTCAAGGCGGTGTTCTGCCGCGTCGGCTGACGGGTCGTTCACCCGGCCTTGATCGGCCGCCGGAACATAGTGCCGGCCATGTCCAGGAAACCTCCGGCCGACGCCCTCGTGGTGGCAGATGTCGAACGGGCCCACGCGAAAGCGGCGGGCCTCGTTTATGTGTGCGATACCGATCCAGGCATCACCCGCTGCAAGCGGGGCCGCTCGTTCCGATACCTGGATGCCGAGGGCAAGCCGGTCACCGAACCATCGACACTCCAGCGCATCCGCTCGCTCGCCATCCCCCCCGCCTACACGAGCGTATGGATCTGCACGAACGAACGCGGTCACCTGCAAGCCACCGGGCGTGATGCGCGCGGCCGCAAGCAGTACCGCTACCACCCACGCTGGCGAAACGTGCGGGACCGCGGAAAGTTCGAGCGTATCCTGGAATTCGGCGAGGCCTTGCCGAAGTTGCGTCGGCGGTTACGCAAGGACCTCGCCCTGCCCGGCCTGCCGCGCGACAAGGTGCTCGCCCTGGTCGTGAGCCTGCTCGAGGAAACGATGATCCGCGTGGGCAACGACAGCTACGCGAAGCAGAACAACTCGTACGGGCTGACCACGCTGCGCTCGCGCCACGTCGCCGTGCGCAGGGGCCGCATCACGTTCCATTTCCGTGGCAAGAGCGGGCTCTGGCGTGACGTCGACCTCGACGACCGCCGCCTGGTGAAGGTCGTGCGGCGCGTACAGGAACTGCCCGGGCAGCGCCTGTTCCAGTACGTGGACGACGAGGGCCATTGCCAGCCGGTGGATTCAGGCATGGTGAACGACTACCTGCGCGAGGTCATGGGTGGCGAATTCACCGCGAAGGATTTCCGCACCTGGGGCGGTACCGTGCAAGCCGTGGCCGTGCTCGGCGCGACCACGCTTCCCGTCGATGGCGGGGATCGCGCGCTGAAGGCGATCCTCGCGAGCGCGGTCAAGCAGGTCGCGACCGTACTAGGTAACACACCGGCGGTGTGCCGCGCGTCGTACATCCACCCGGAGGTTTTCTCCGGCTGGCGGGAGGGCGAACTGCACCGCCGCGTTCCCGAAGCGGCGCTGCGTTTTCCTCGAAAATTGGAAGCCTTGACCCTCGCTTTTCTGCGTCGGCGGCTTCGTGCCGCGAACCGCTCCCGTTGAGGCGAACGGATGGCTATAGTGCGCGCACGGGGTTCGCGTTCGATTATCCAGGGGTTGTTGTGACGATGTCGCGGTGGAAGGTGATTCCCGTAGTGATCGGCCTGATGGCCAGCATGGGCAGCGGTGCGCAGGAGGCGCCGGCCAGCCCGCCTTTCGCGGTGCCCGATGCGGGGAGCCATCGTGGTGTCATCGACGACACCTGGATCATCGCGCCCAAGCGATTGGCCGATGCGACCCTCGCGGCCGTGAAGAACTATGCGGACGAGGGCGACATCGCCGCCGGTGTCTCATTGCGCTATCACATCGACAAGGCCGACTGGATCATCGCCGACGTATTCATCTATCCGGCGGGTGAAGGTGACGAAGCCACGATGCTGCGCCGGGCCACCGAGGACTTTCGCGAGTCGGTGGCCTATGCCGAGCGCCAGCAGATCTACCGGAACGTGTGGTGGGGAGACGAGGCGGCGTATACGGCGCGCCTCCCGGGGGGCAAGAAGCTGGAAGGCCGTTTCCTTCCGATCGTGTTCGACGCGCAGCAGGACATGCTCACCTCGCGCACCTACCTCTTCTATCGGAAGATGTACTTCGTGAAGATCCGCCTCACCACGACGGTGGATGCCGTGGACTCCCTGGTGGATAGCGCGGATCGATTCATCGGCAGCCTGCTGGGCAGCGTGGACATCGTCAGCGTGGGCACCTGCGGAAAGCGGATGGATGTGGTTTCCCTGGCGCCCGGGCAGTCGCCCCCGCCCGATTTCCAGGATGGCGTCAGCGCGGATGGCTACCGCGTGGCGATCAGGGGAGATCACAAGGGCACGCAGGCCTATGCCGGCCAGATGGCGAAAGCCATGACCCTGGCGGCCAAGCGACAGCTAGCCACCGGTTGCACGACGCTGGATTACAACCCGCCCCTACAGGACGACACGAAGGCAGTGCTTCACCTCAGCTTCGGACCCGACGATTGGGGCGCCTCCGCCAAGCCATAGCGGGCAGGCGAAGAACGGCCGGGGCGCGTCCCACGCCCCGGCCGTTGCCGTTCACTGGCCAGTACAGGGCTCAAGTCCTTGAGCCAGCCGTTCCGACCTGCGGCGACCGATGCATGATGAGGGATCGCGCTGGCGTGGCACATAGAAGTTTTCTGAAAATCTTCACCAATTGCACCTACGCCGTCGCAGGCGGCGCCCTCACGTCCCTTGAGGTGACGGATCGCCTTGACGCCATGCGCGCAGGCCGATCGCGGCGAGAACGACGAATCCGGCGTAGAGCACCGCCGTGATCGGCAAGGACTTATAGGCGTACTCGCCCACGTAGATCACGTCCACCGCGATCCACAGCCACCATGCCGCCGCGTGGCGCCTTGCCTGCCACCACTGGGCAACGAGGCTGAAGGCGGTCAGTGCCGCGTCCAACCAGGGCAGCGAGGCATCGGTGTAGCGGTGCATCGCGTAACCCAATGCCAGTGCCGCCGCCGTGCCAACCGCCAGGTGTAGCAGCGCGTCTCGGGGCGGCAAGGTCGCCACCCGGACATGGCCGCTGCCATCGAGGTTGCGCAGCCAGCGGTGCCAGCCATAGAGGATCAGCACCGCGAAGACCGCTTGCAGCAGCGTATCGGAGTAGAGCTTCGCGTCGACGAAGATCCACGCATACGCGGCGACCGATACGAATCCCACGGGCCAGCACCAGGGACTGCGCCGGGCGGTCAGCCATACACCCGCCGCGCTGACCAGCGCGGCGAACAGTTCGAAGAGGGATAGCTCAAAGTTCATAAGTCATCGACAGGCGGGCCAGCCGCGGCATCCCGGGGAAGAGATAGCTGTCGCCCCCCGACGTGCCGGTGTCGCGCCAGTAGAAGTGATTGAAGACGTTGTCGACGTTGAGCCGCAGCGTCGTCGCGTGGCCGCGGATGCTCGTGGCGAAGCGGAGCCCCGCATCGAACACGTGGTAGGCGGGTACGCGAGTGGCGCCATCCGGCGTGGCGACGTTGGTGCCTGCGTAGCGCCAGCCACCGAGGATCGCGAGTCCCGGTGCGAACGGGAGGCTGTAGTCGGCGTAGACGGCCGTTCGCCAACGCGGCACGTTCACCACCTGGTGATCCTCGTAGGCCGGCGTGCCCGTGTTCTCGGCGCGGGCACGGATGATGTTCGCGCTGGCGGTCAGGCGCAGGTTGTCGGTGATGCGGCCGGCCGCGTTGAGTTCCAGGCCCGTGTGCACCTCCTGGCCCTGCTGCACGAAGGTAAAGCCTTCCGCCGTATCGTCGGGACGCGCGAATTGGTACGACTGGCGAATGCGGTAGATCGCCGCCTGCAAGTCGAGCGCATCGTTGACCGCGTACTTCACGCCGGCCTCGACCTGGCGCGAGTGCAATGGCGCGAGCGTCGTGCCGCCATTCGACGTCCAATAGGGCGCCTCGCGACCGAGCGACAGGCCTTCGCCATAACTGACGTAGGTCGTGAGTGGCGCGTTCGGCTGCCAGAGGACCGCCGCCTGCGGCAACGTCTTGGTCATCCGCGTCGTGCGTTCGAGCGCCCCGGTGTCGTCGTATGCACGCTCGTTCAAGCGAACGAAACGCGCACCCGCGAGCACCTGCCATGCCTCGCCGAGATGGACGCGGTCGATGGCGAACAACGTGCGCTGCCAGCTCGTAAGGCGCCGTGCGGAGGGCCCGGGCTGGTTCGGCGACGGGTCGAAAGCGGGCACGACCGGGTCGTCGATATTGGCGGTGCCCACGTAATCGTAGACATAGGGACGCTGGTCGACCGTTCGGCGAAATGCCGAGGCGCCGAGGTTGACCTCATGATCGAGTGCGCCGGTCGCGAACGTGCCGGTGAGCACGCCACGCAACTCGTCGTTCTGCCGTGTGTCGTCCGGGCTGCGGTAGTCGTAGACGTCGTAATCGCCGTTGGGCGCGAAGAAATAGCCAGGTGTAGCGCCTGAAGCGCACGATGCCGCATAGAAGCAGCCGTAGGCGAAAGCGACGTTGTCGTCGATCACGGTATGGCTGTGGCCCGCCGACACCTGCGCATTCCAGTTGTCGTCGAAGCGATAGTTGAAACGCAACGAGGTGTTGCTCGAATGGATGCCGACCGGACGCTGCCAGGACTGGTAGCCGAGCAGCTCCGTGCGGCTCGGATGCGCCGGGAGGTTCGTGCCACCCAGCAACTGGTAGCCCGAGGCGGAACGCTGGCCGCTGGTCTGGTAATCGGTATCCAGCAGCACCGTAGCCTTGTCCGTGATCTTCCAGTCGGCGGCGATCGAGACGAAGCTGCGACGGCCATCGGCATGCTCGATGTACGAGTGCGTCTTCTCGTTCGCCGCGTTCACGCGCACGCCGAACGATGGTGAAAACCACGTACCGAGGTCCAGCGCCTCGTAGTTGGAGCCGTGCGAATCGGTACCGACGGTGACCGTATGAACGTCCGCCGGGCGCTTGCTCACGTAGTTGACCAGGCCACCCGGCTCGACCACGCCGGCCTCGAGTCCGCCCAGGCCCTTCAACACTTCGACGCGGTCCTTGCCTTCGAGGGCCAGCAGCTGTTCCGCGGACATGATCATGCCGTTGAAGCGGAACCCGGTGGCGAGGTCCAGCGGAAAACCACGTATCGAGACATCCTGGTAGTAGCCCGCCGGCGCGTAGTTGTCGTTGATCGCGGCGTCGCCGCGCACCAGCTCGCTCAGCGAACGCGGCTGGCGGTCGTCGATCTGCGCCCGGGTGATGACGGTGATCGCCGCCGGCGTGTCGTGCAACGGCGCACTGCCGAAGCTGCCGAAGGTATCGAGTTGGGAATCGGCGGCGCGGTATCCACTGGCGGTGGTCGCGTGGACGTCCACGGCGGGCAGCGTGCGCGCCTGCTGCGGTTGCGACGCGGCATCGTCCGTGGCGTGTGCCACGGTGACAAGGGAAAGCAGGGCCAGGGCGAGCGGGGTACGGGTGAGGGTCATCGTCGTCTTCGGGGTTCACGGACGAAGCGACGGCGAACCAGGTCACCCCGTGGGGATTCCGTGGCTCTGCAAGCTCCCTACGCCGGTATTAACCGGGTCAGGTTCCAAGGGACTCTCTCAGCCCGGCATTCGCCGGGCACCCCCGCTTCTAGAACGCCTATTGAACCACGAAACGTCAGGCGATGCCGCGAATGGCCGTGAGCAGGGCCTGTCCGTGCAGGCCGGAGAACCAGGCGGCGTGACCACGCAGGAAGGTGTGGTAGGCCACGTCGGCGTGGTCGCGGCGACGGGTGATGCCCTCGAAATACTCCACCTCGGACAGGGCGAAATCCAGGTGGACGATGGGCAGGAGGTTCGCCAGGATGTGGAGTTGGGCCGTGTCCAATGGCCTGACGGAGCGGTACCCCTCGACGATGGCCAGTGCGAGGTCGTGACGGGCGATATCGCCTCGCTCGATGTCGAGCCACGCGATCGCGTTGCGCTCGATGGCGGTCGCGAGGTCGAACAAAGCGAAGGTCACGGCCGACAAGCCGAAATCCAGCACATCGGTGATGTCCGCACCGTCGTCCAACCCACTCCAGCAGAGGTTGGAAACATGCCAGTCCCCGTGTGTCCAGAGAGGCGGCTGCGTCGCCAATACGGAAGCCACCCGGGCGTGCCACGGCGCGATCGCCGCGCCGATCTCTCCCCGCCAGTCGCGATCGCCGAGATAAGCGGCCAGCGCGGGTCGTCCGTGCAACTGTGATGCGATCACCGCGAGCGGGTCCGGCGAGGCAACGATCTCCGCGCGCGCGATAAGAATATGCGTGCCGCGCTGCGGCGCGTGGAAGTCCTCCGCCGCGGCATGCAGACGCGCGAGCATGGCGCCAGCGGCACGGGCGTGCCGCACACCGCCGATCGGCGACCACGAGAACGCGTCGCGGTAGGCATCCACACCGCGTGCGGGCTCGTGCAATTCGAAGACCCAATCACCCTCGATGAACACGGACTCGCCCGAACCATCGCGGAGAATGCGCGGCACAGGTATGCCGTGCGTCCGCAGGAAACCGGCGAAGCGGTGTTCCTCGGCCAGCGCTTGCGCGTCACGCACGCTCCGGTGATGCCGTTTCACGAATACCCGGCCTGATGATGTCGTCGCCAGCGCAGCCGCGGAGAGCGGCCGGGGGCTACGCCAGTCGATGGAGAGCAATGAGCCGAGCGCCGGTACGCGGGCCACGACGTCGGCGACCTCGTCCACCGTCAATGGCGGCCAGTCGGGCTCGAGGTGGTCACCGGCAAGGCCGTGGGCGAGATGCGCGTCATCGATCATTGCCACAGTGTAGCGATGTCTCAACGGCGCAGCCCGCAGATGTCTATCGATGTATCAATCCTCGGTTCGGGGACAGAAAGACAGGATAACGACAGGCATTTCGTTTGTCTGCACGGGGATCAGCTCGAAACGAACGGTGTAATCGCCTTCGGCCAAGTCAAACAGCTTCGAATCGGCAATGCTGGCGACCTCGACTTCGTTGATGCTGCTCACTCGGAGCGGAACCTCACATGAGCGTATCGCTAATTCGTTACGCTCCGGCAAGCTCGACCCGATGACTATTCGTACCTCGTGGTCATCATCCTCGTCCGTAGCAAACGAAACGCTTTCGGGTCGCCAAGCGTATCCTACCTCAACGTCACGATCGGTCCAGTCATTGAATGGGTTTTCCAGATCGGGAGAGAAGACCGCGATCTGGGAGTACGAAACATTGATTACGAACGAAGTATTCATTGATTTAAGTCAACCTTAATACGGATCTGCGTCCCGTCTGGTAAGCCGCGACACATGTTACCAACACACGCGCCAGCGGCTCGATTGTCTCGAAGATTGATCGCCTGAACGCTCGCACCTCGCCCCCCTTCCTTGAACATCGCAGGCGGATACTCGTCAAGTTCCTTCCCAGTAACCTTTGCGTACCCCCCCGTTGCTGCCCTACGGTTAGCAGTTGCGCCAACGCGGTTAATCGTCAACACATCAGGATATCCTTTGGCAATGGCTGCAGCAGCGTGTTGCGCAGCTTCGCCATGCTGCGACAGCGTAAGCACCACCTCCTTTGCTACGTCCCCTGCAATTTTCTCCGGTTTCGACGCAGGCATGAACAAGGTCAGGACGCCCAGCTTCGCATCCTGGATTTCCGCTCCCCAAAGACGGTTCGAGGTCAAGGGATTGAAGTTATCTGAGCGAGCCAACGCGATGGGGTCGCCAATCGTGTGCCCAATGATGGCTCCCAGCGGGTTGTCCCTGAAAAAATTGTATTGCGTCGGTCCGACCGTACATCCTTCCGCGACACACGATTGCCTACCGTCTGGATCGATATTGAGGATGGGATTGTTTGCGGCATATAAGTAGCGCCCGAACCCGATGGTGTCCCCATCGCCAACGGCTACAGGATCCGTGCTCAAGAACCGCGCAATCAATGGGTCGTAGTAACGAGCCTGCATATAGATCAGGCCGGAATCCGAGTCGGCCATATGCGCGGCAAATCCCGGTCCAGCCTCAGAAATACCAGAGGCCACCTCCCCGAACGGGCGATAATCTGAGCGAGCGATTACGTTTCCGCTACCGTCAGCTTTTGCTAACACCGTGCCTTGGGGATCCGAGTAATAGTACGTAACTGCTTCCGTCGCGTCGGACGATGCTGCATGGCCGATAAGAGCCAGCAAGCCAACGAATAGCCTGATAGCGAGTCCATGCAGTGCGGGCCAACGTGTCGATGGCAATTCCATGAATAGCTCCCTAATCACTGCCATACACTCCAATCGGAACAACCACTCGAGTTACATGCACGAACGCGATGCTTACTGTAGAACTCCGGTTCTAGCAGAGGCGCGGAGTCGGCATCATACGAGAGAGCCATCCCGCGGTTGGTGATCGTGCCGTTCGGCCAGCTACTCGTATTCTGGAACGCATCATTCGATTCATACCAGGTCGCATTCGACACTGCGCCCCATTGGATGGTCAGGCGAATGTACTTGCCCGACGCCCTCATCGTGCTGCTCACTGATGGAATACCGGGAATGAGGGCTACCACCACCGCCGCGACATTGCTCCAGCCCGAACACCCCCCGCCGTTACAGGCCTGTACTTGATATGCATAGGCCGCGCCACCGCGGCCGCCAGTCGACCAGGACGTGCCCGTCGTTTGACTGACCAGCGTCCAACCGCCGCCATTTACCTGCTCCTGCAAGTTATAACTAGTCGCGGCCGCGACGGCAGACCAGTTCAGGCCGTAGCTACCTGTATTGCTCGAACCCGGGCCACTGAGTACCGGCGCGGAATTCGGCGGCAGCGTGACCTGAGTATCGCCAAAGGCCGAGCTTACGGCGCTCGCGCCACTATCGTTCTTTGCTGCCACGCGGAAGCGGTACGCGCCCGATGACGGCGGCATGAACGGGACGCTGGTCGCCGAGCCCGACCAGATCGCCTCCGCCGCGGAGCCATTGAGTTCACGATACAGGTCATACGAGGTCGCCGTGGGGCTAGCCGCCCACGACACGGTAAATGCACCATTGGCCGAACGCGGAACACTCACTGAGGTGGGCGCAGTGGGAGGAAGAAGGACCATGGTAGATGCGAGAGCACCAAAGTTTCCGCAACTCGTGACACAAGCCGCGACTTGATAGGCATATGTGCCGTTCGCTTTACCGGACGTGCTCCACGACGTGCCCGTGACCGTAGCCACGGTCTGCCACGCGCCACCATTCACCCGTTCCTGCAACCGATAAGTCGAGGCGCCAGCGACTGCAGTCCAAGTTACGGCGTAAGCACCGTTATTGCTACTGGCTGGCGCCGAGGCATTCGGTACCCTCGTCGAGGGTGGCACCTTCAAGTCGCTATTCACCGAGAGTTGGACGTTGTCGGCACCAACCGGCGAGATACCATAGGTGCGAATACTCATGTTCGCGTACGTCAACCGCTGCTCATCCGTCAGAGGGATGCTGAAGCGATAATTGGAACCCGTGGTATGGCATTGCTCCGCGATGTCCGTACCGCTCGCCAAGCTGGCCTTACCGGATGTGACGAACGTCGCTTTTCCGCTTGTATCAAACACGTATACATGCACGTCAAGGGACTGGGGCAGACCATCCGAGCATGTCCAGCCTGTGAGAACGGCATCATCGCCGGTAGTGATGCCGTCCAGCCATCCGATGACACGCGACATCGGGCTGCGCGTGCTCGCAATGAGCTTGCCACCCAGGTACAGATAATCGGTACCGTCAGTCGTCGCTGCGTCGAACTCAAACAGCAGCTTGCCGCTGTTACCGTAAGCGTAGTATGTAGTCGCCCCGCCCGCCATCTTGCGCACGCGCCGGCCACTCGCGTCATAAAGGTACGATGCCGAACCGTCGTACTGAGCTAACCGATCCGCCAGATCAAACCGCAACGTCTTTCCATCACGAATGATCATGTTGCCACGGTCATCATATGTGAAGACATGCATGCTCACGCCGTCGGTGTCGACTGACGTGAGTTGGTTCAATCCATTGTAGTGGTAAACATCCGTCGCCTCCCCCCGGGTCACCTGGACGACATTGTTGATGCCATCGTAGGCGTACTTCTCAATACCCCAAAGTCCCGGCGCATCCGCTTCGAGGAGGCGGTTTACTTCGTCATACGAGAATACCTTGGTACGCTGTCCAAGCACGTCGTCCTGGCGGATGATGTTACCCGCGTCGTCATACGAATAGCGCTGACTCACGACAATGTTCGCAGCAGTTCCGTATGAATAGCCGCCCAATAGCCCGCGTATATTCACATCCGCAGTGTAGGCTGCACCGTTCGCCATCGTGTAGCCGGCCACGACGCCATTGGGCAAGTAAATGACGCCACCCACATACGCTCCCACTTGGGTAGGTCGCCCGAGCGAGTCAGGCTGATACGCCACGATCTTCCCGTCAGGATAGACGGTGCTCGCGAGGTTGCCGTTGAAATCATAGGTATACTGCAGCGGCCAGCTGTGCCCATCGACACTGAGTTGCTCGGTCGTCATCAAGCCACGATTGTTGTAACCGTATACCCACTGGACTTCGCCGTTGGTCGAGCTCTGCAGCTTTCCAGTCAAGTCATAGCTAAAGGTCGCTGTCGCCGTACCCGAACTTGACGGGTAAATGACAGAAGTCAGCCGGCCCATCTCATCGTAGCCGTTCACCGTTCGTCCCACAGAACCTATCTGATCGTAGGCACAACCAGAAGCCGACGCGAGGTTGCCGCGATAGTTCCATGCCACGTTACCGCCCACATCGTAGGCGATCACGTTATGGCCGCTCTCAGGATCAACTGTACGGCAGAGGCGGTGGTTGACGTCGTAGAACAGCAGCCTGGTCACACCACCCTGACTGATGCTGTTGGGTGCCCCTAAAATATCGCGGTCGATAGTCTGCACGATCGACTCTGGAGCCTCTACCCGTACTGGGGCTTCGTACGACGGGTCGCCGAACATCTGGTACGTTGTAACGGTGGCCTTGCCGTTGAGTCCACGCTGGAGCACGCGTGCGCCACTCAAGTAGGTGGTCGACGTCGTAATTAACTTGGCGACGTTGGACTCGGAAGGACGTGAGGTGCCAGTGGGCCTTCCGATTCCATCATAGCTAGTGGAGATTCCCGCGCAAGCCGCCACTGGGCTATTTCCGCACACGTCACCCCATACACGATCCCCCGCGACTCGATCTGATTCGAAGGTCTTTTGACCCCTCCAGTCGTAGTCTGTACGCATCGTGGTTCTTATAGAGCCGTCGACACCGCCAGACATGGAGAGCACTGGCCGGAGCATGGCGTCGTAAGCCGTGTATTCCATCGCACTACCTTGTTGCACCGTGCGCACCCAGTGACTTCCGGCCAAACCGTGGTCATCTGGGGCAATCCAATACGACACCGTCCGGTCGTTCCACGCACCACTCGACTCGACCGGATATGTGGTGCCTGACAAACGCCCAGCGGCGTCGTAACGGTACTGGGTGCGTGCACCCAACTGATCGGTGATGGCCGTGATCTGGCTAAGATCATCCACATCGATGATTACTGGGTGCGTGCCCGTCTTGTCATCCGGATATATCACTCGTCCAGGGACACCGAGTCGATACGAAGATAACTGAGTGGCGTGGCCTGAAGCATCTGTGAAGCTAGCAAGCTGTCCGGAGCCATCGAAAGCGTATGACATGACAAGGCGGCCGAACGTGTAGCGCTGCGACAGCAGAGCGCGGTTGTCGTAGACGTTTCGGCTGATTTCCTGCGGCGTCGGCAATGCGTTTTCGACGATACTGGCAGGCAGGCCGATCACCCAATTGACTTTATCGTTTAAGTGATTGTTGTCCACCAGGGATTCGCGCTGTGTCCCAGTCGACACCGATGCCACGCGGACGGGCTGCGCGAACTCGTCAAAAGATCGCACATCGGTCGAAAAGGTGTCGCCATCCTGCTGGATATCGCGGTGTTGCAGCGGGGTAAGGCGAGTCATCCTGTCAGTGTTCAAGACAGCCATGACCATATTGCCGATCGCCGAGGGATAAGGCCCCGCTGTCGATGGGGCATACGTATTGTTGACGCGGCGAAGCACGATGCCATCCTTCAATTCGGATGTCTGTTTCTCCTGTCCTTCCGTCTCGCCCCATGCATTGCTATAGACATGCGTGATGCTGCCGCCGTCGGGCAAGGTCTCGGTAACCGTCTTTGTGGCGCAAGCGCTGTTCGTACAATCACCGCGCCAGCTGGCGTTCGCCGGTCCATAGTCATACGACCACCCTTGGCTCACACCAGTACCAGATTGCGTGCGCCGGACAAGCGATTGCGTGTAGAATTCAGCCGGAATCCATGTATCGAACGGAACTCCGTTGGCATTCTTGTAGCAAGTGAGTGGCACATTGGCTCGGCCATGCTTCGTCAGAGTGAGATCGAAATCGCCTCGGAGGCCGGTAGGCCCTGTTAGATTCGCCGTAAAGTGCTGGCCCCAGATGTCGGCATGAACATGCTCGCCGCCAGTCCCTATGACGCACGTAGAGATGCCAGGCTGACGGGCCCCTACCTTGGCCAGCGCAAGGCCGGAAAAATCGATGCTCCATGTCGAACCGTCGGGGTTGGTGACGGAGGTTAGGTAAGTATCCGTGCGGAATGACGAGATCACCCGCTGCTGATAACCGAACGTCCAGCGGCGTGAAGCTGCCGAACCGGGCGCGAGGATGACGGCGGCAATGGTGGCTCCGTCGCCACTCCACTCCACGGAAAGAGCTCGCCCATCGCTGGCCTGCATGCCAGTGAGTCGGTCACCGCTGTACGAGTAGTTGATGTAATTGCCGAAGCGATCCTCTATGCGGGAAACCAGCATGGCGGCTTGGTACACCGTCATGCTGAACGGCTTGGGGCCATCGAGGTCCTTGGTGATGCCCTTGCCCGTGTCGCTGAATGCGAGCACATTAAAATAATATCGTGTACCGTCCGGCGAAACGGCCAGGTAGCCTTCGCCTGTTGTATTGGCCGCAGGGATACAGGAAATTTGCCAGTGATCGGTGGTCACGTCGATATACGAGCCTGCGAGGCTATTTCCATTCGGGTCCGTGGGCGCAAGCCCGTTCACCGTGTTTCGTCGCAACACCTCGTGTACGCCGCCTGCCTGATCGACGAGGCGCAGGCCACCCCACCAGTCATCATTGTCGAAAGCGATGTACCTGCTCGCCGGCTGAGGCGCAAAGGCTTGGCTGCAGCGGTCATCGTTCAGCGCGAATGCATCACCACCCTGCCATGACTTGCCTGGGGTGGCGGTCATAATACGTGGCAGCGCAAGGCCCCAATCGGCAAAACCCCTCGGCCGGTATATCGAAGGCTCAGAGAGCTCCCCGACCTTATATTCGCGGCCAAGAGCCATGGGAAGGCCAGTGCCCTTCTGGAATACATCCGTGTAGAAGAATGAGAGTTCGCCGGTGTAAAGACTGAGGCGTTCTCCGAATGGCGATTCGCCAAGAGGCTGCACCGAATCGTCGACGCGGATGAGGTTCTTGAACTCCTCCTCCGGCGTCTGCGCGAGGGCGGCACGGAAAACGAAGAGGCCGAGTGCCAGAAATGCAACCTGGGCCACATATCCCAAGCAAGCCTTAACTCGCCGGCCTATCGGCAACGGCTCCTGCAATACATCCATCTGCGCCAAACCCCCTTTGCTCGGACTGCGTTTGATGGCGCATGGCACAGGGTGCGGAACCACGAAGGGTGCGCACAATCGTCCATGAACTCGCCGTGTCGGCCGCGCATCATACGCGGTCGACACGACATTTCAAGTTCTTGCGATAGCACCGATCAGCTAGCGATGTCTCAACGGCGCAGCCCGCGAATCATCCCCTCGGCCGTCCACGCGCCGAGGCAGCCGCCGGCGATGCGCGTCGTGCGTTCCTGGTCATGGGTACGGCCGAGGTATTCGCAAAGTTCGCCGAAGCTGGCTCCGGTGAGGGCCAGGTCGAGGCATGCGGACTCGTCCGCCGTCATGCTGGCGAACTGGGGCGACAGGCCGTTGCGCCACACGCGCGCACCGACACCCTGCTCCACGGCGACGGGCGCCGGAGGGGGTATGCCGTCGGCGATCGCGCGCCAGATGGCGACGGCGTTGCTTCGCATGGGGCGGAAACGCAAGGTCGGCACGAAGTCGATCTCCACGCGATCCCAATCGTCGGCGGCAAGATCGCCTACTCCGATGGTCTCGGCGTCCGGACCCGAGAACGCGCGGCGAAGATGCCAGTCCAGCCATGCAAGCTCGGCGACTTCGTCGTCCGCGGGATAGGCTCGTTCGAGGAACGGGATGAACGATTCGCCATACGCGTCCAGTGTCCACGACGAAGGCACGTGCCGTTCGACGTAGCGCGATGCCATCGCATCGAAGACATCGTCGCCCAGCCAGAGCGCGGTCTTCTCGTAGGAATCGCGCAGGCACGCCACGAGCTGGCTTCGGTAGTTGTTGGCGTGGACCGCCATGCCACGGGGATCGACATCCTCTGGAACGGTGCGCGAGAACAGCGCGGAGGCGAAAGTGCGTTGGCGTTCGCGCAAGTTCATGCGACGCGCTGGCGGGCGTTATCGGCGAGTTCGCGTGCGTGAGCGACCTCTGCCAGCAGTTCGGGAAGCGGCGGAATGCTGTCGTCTCGCTCGATCATCACGGCGACGTCGCCGAGCCGCTCGATGAAACGCGTATACAAAGCCCATACAGGATCGGGCACGGGTGCGTCATGCGTGTCCACGAGCATGTCGCGCCCCTGGCTGTGGCCGGCGAGGTGTACCTGGCGCACGCGATCCAGCGGAAGACGTTCGAGCCAGTCGTCTGGATCGAAACCGTGATTCGTCGCGCTCACGTAGATGTTGTTCACGTCCAGGAGAAGGAAACAACCGGTACGATCGCAGAGTTCGCGGAGGAAGGAAGCCTCGCCCATGGACGTCTCGGGAAAGTCGAGATAGGTCGACGGATTCTCGAGGACCAGGGCACGCCCCAATGCATCTTGAACGGCATGGACGTTGGCGGCGACCAGGTCGAGGGCTTCGCCGGTATAGGGCAATGGAAGCAGGTCGTGCGAGTTGTGGCCGTCGATACCCGTCCAGCACAGATGGTCCGAGACCCATAGCGGTTCGACACGATCCGCCAGTCGACGCAGGCGGCGCAGATAGGGGATGTCGACGCCGTCGGACGAACCGATGTTCATCGACACGCCATGCAGGGCGACGGGATAGCCCTCGCGAACGCGCATCAGCACGTCGAGCGGCTTGCCACCGTCGACCATGAAATTTTCCGAGATCACCTCGAGAAAATCGACCGGCTGTGGCGTCTCCAGGAAATCGGTGTAGTGCGGAATGCGCAAGCCGAGTCCGAATCCATGGAACGGGATCGGCGATGGATGGGACATGACACGCTCCGCGAACGAGATACCCGGCCGCCGAAGCGGCCGGGCGATGATTCCAGGAACCTTACTTGGCCGGCGGCGTGGTGCTGCCGCCCTGCGCCGTGCACTCCTGCACGGACACGGCCTTGAAGCCCTGGCCCTTGCAATCGTTCTGGCCCTTGCACTCGTGGTTGCCCGACTTGCAATCGGACGTACCCTTGCAGCTGTTGATGCCGTAGCAATGTACCGTCTTGCCGGCGGCCTGTTCGGCGGCGTGGGCCGGCGCCGAGATCGCGGCGGCCGATACGGCGAGGATGGCGGCGGCAGCGGCGATGCTGTGGGTGGCGGTATGCATGGTCGTTCTCCGTACGGAAAGGAATGCCGGGATGGCATGGACGAATTCGCCGCACCGGTACATCCGGTTACAGCTGGATACCCTTTTTTTCAGCGGATGCCAAGGGCACGGTCGACAGAAAGACGACCACCGCCGCGGGCGACGAGATACAGCTGGATCGCCGCCCAGGACAAATGGGTCGGCCAGGCGTCCGGATAGACGAATATCTCGATCACCGTGGTCATCCCCAGGAGGACGAACGCGGAAAGACGGGTGGCCAGGCCCAGCACGAGCAGGATCGGCACGAAGGTCTCGATGCCCGCCGACAGGTGCGCCGCGATCTCCGGCGGAATCAGCGGGATCTTATATTCGCTGCGGAACAGCTCGTACGTACCCTCGGTGATGGTGAGCAAGCCTTCCACCTTCGTGCGGCCCGACTGGAAGAAGACCGCCGCGATGGACAGCCTCGCGACGAGGGCGAGGATGTCGTGTCCGACCCATCGTTCGATGCGGTCGACAAGTGCGTTCCAGCGCGCTCGCAGTGATCGGCGCGCGGTGACGGTGATGGTGGTCGAAGCCATGGCAAGTCCTCAGGAATGGGTGAAAGCGCCGGACCGCAACAGCCCGGAGAAAGTGAGTTCGATGGATGCGTCCGGATGCGTCCCGGCCACGACGGCGGCGGCCTCACCCAGCGAGGCGCCCCGCCGGCATGCCTCCAGCAGCGTGAGTTCGGCGGGTGATGCGGGAAGCACGCTGACGTCGCCGGCCACGCGCACGACGATCGCGCATTCGGACCGCCAGGCCAGCGCACCGTCGACCGCGACACCCTCCCTGCTCGGCCGCCAGATCGACAGCACGGGGAAAGGCGACGCCAGCCATCGCGTCGCCGGGTGGACCCGCAGGTGCACGGCTTCCCATGCTGAAGGTGCCAGTCCCACGAGATGGTCGACGTCGAGCGGCTCCGCGTCCGCGGCATCGAGGCTTTCGTTCCAGAGCCTGTCCAGGCGGGCCACGTCTGCCAGATAAGGCAACGCCGCCGCCGGTTCGAATGATTCGAGGAAACCGGGGAACCCGTCTCCATAACGCGCCAGCCGCACATCGCGTGGCGGTGACCGCGTGACATGGATCGCCGCGGCGGCACGAAACCAGTCGCGCCCGACCAGGCACAGCACGGCAGGAAAATTCGTCTCCAGCGCATCGAGACAGGCACGCATCACGGTGTTGCGATAGACGGCGAAAGGAGGTTGGCTGGCGGGAACGAAGGTGGACGCTTCGTCGCGGAGCGCCTCCGCGAAGGCTGACTGGAAATCCGCCAGTGTGCTCATGCCGCCAGCCCCTGCGCCGCGAGCATCGTTCCCGCCCGCGCGCCTTCCCGGAGCAATGCATCGAACGACGGCAGGTTGCCGTCGCGCTCGATCAAGGTCGGGCGTGGTCCGCCCCGCGACAGCACGTGACGGTACAGTTCCCATACGGGCTCACCCACGGGCGCATCGTGCGAATCGATCAACAGGTTCACGGGAGAGTCCTCGTCCACGCCGTGCCCGGCGAGATGGATCTCGGTGACGGCGTGCAGCGGGAATGCTTGCAGGTAGGCAAGGGCATCGAAGCCGAGGTTGTTCGCGCTGACATGCACGTTGTTGACATCGAGCAGCAGCCCGCAGCCTGTCCGGCGAACGAGTTCGGCCAGGAAATCGGTCTCGTTCCAGTCGTGGCCATCGAGCGCGAGGTAGTGGGAAGGGTTCTCGATCGAGATGCGGCGTCCCAGCGCTTCCTGGCTGCGCAGGATGTTCGCGGCGATGCATGCCAGCGCCTCGTGGGTGCGCGGGAAAGGCAGCAGGTCGGGCATGTAGCGTCCGCCCCACGCCGACCAGGCCAGGTGCTCGGAGACGAGCACGGGCCGGACGCGATCCACGAGTCGACGCAACCGGCGCAGATGACCGGTGTCGGGCGGCGCCGCCGCCGCGAGCGAAAGCGACACGCCGTGCAACGACAGCGGGTGACGGTCGGCCACCGCATCCAGCATCGCCAGGCGTGGCCCGCCGTCGCCCATGTAATTCTCCGGGTGGACCTCGAACCACAACCCCGGCGAGACGCAGCGCAACACCTCATCGACATGCTGCGGCTTGAAACCGAGCCCGGCGGCGAGCGGCGCACGCATGACGGGTCAGCCCACCTTGGTCAGCGAACCCATGCCGTTGGGCGTCTTGATCGACGTGCACGTGCCGGCGGGGACGTTCTTCCAGGCGTTCTTCTGGTAATCGGCCTTCGCCGTGCCCGCGCAGGTCGTGCCCGGACCGGCGGCGCAGTCGTTCTGTCCCGCCTTGGCCACGCCCCAGCATTTCTCGACGGCGGGCTTCCTGGCGTCCTGGTTCCCGTCGGCGTGGGCGACACCGGCGACGAGGGCGGCAAGGGTGAGGGCAAGCGAGGCGGCGTGACGGTTCATGCGATGCTCCTTCGATAACGGACACGATGTCCGGGTCTAGGGGGAGTTCGCGTCCGACGCCCGAAGGGTTACACCGAAGTTTTTTCCTTAGCTGTAACCAAAGCGGGCCGCGCCGCGAATAACGTGACATGCACACCCGCGCGTCGCCCTGGTCCCCCGCCTTCCCGGCACCCTCCCGGCGCCGCGTCCCCTCCCGTCGAGGCTCTTGCGATGCCCCACCCAACATGGCTGAATCCTTGTCGATGGAACGCCGGGAGATGATCGCTAGCCCCGCCGAAGGGCAAGACGCGAGCGGCATGCGGGCGGCCGAGGCCGAATTGCGCGCCTGCTTCGTGGCCGGGCTGGCCGGAGACGCGGCAAGCTATCGACAGTTCCTCGACGGCCTGTCCGGACACCTGCGCGCCTACCTGCGGCGCCGTCTTCCCCGCGCCCGGGCGGACGTCGAGGACATCCTGCAGGAGACCTTGCTCGCCGTGCACAATGCACGGCACACGTATCGCACGGAGCAGCCATTGACCGCCTGGGTCCACGCGATCGCCCGTTACAAGCTGATGGATTTCTTTCGGGCCCATTCGCGACGCGAGGCCCTGCACGAGCCCTTCGACGACGACGGCGGCCTGTTCATCGCCTCGGATGTCGAACCTGCCGACGCGCGCCGCGATGTCGGGGTCCTGCTCGAGGCCCTGCCCGACCGCCACCGCCTGCCCATCGTGCTGGTGAAGCTGCAAGGCCTCTCGGTTTCCGAAGCGGCACGGCGCTGCGGCATGTCCGAGTCGGCGGTGAAGGTGGGCGTCCACCGCGGCCTGAAGGCATTGGCTGCGCGCATCCGGAGCCGGGCATGAAAACCAACGATCTCGTCACCTTGCTGGCCAGCCGGGCCCCCGCCGTCGACCGCCGGGGACCCGCCCGGCGCTTCGCGCTTGCCTGGGTAGCCGGGCTGGGAGGGGCACTGCTCCTGATGATCCTCCTGCTCGGGGTCCGTCCCGATATCGGCGAGGCGGTCCGTGTACCGACATTCTGGTTCCGGCTGGTCTACGCGAGCGCCATCGCCACGGCGGCACTATGGGTCACGTCACGACTCGCCCGGCCGGGCGTCCGCGTGGGAGGGGCCTGGGCGGTGCTGGCCACGCCCGTCGCGCTGGGCTGGGTCGCGATGGCCTGGGTGCTCGCCCATGCCGCTCCCGGCACGCACCTGCCCCTGATCCTCGGCCATACATGGCGGGTATGCCCCGTACTGATCGCCGTCCTGGCGATGCCGGCCTTCGTCGCCATGCTCTGGGCCGTGCGTGGCATGGCACCGGTACGGCCGCGGCTGGCCGGGGCGGCCGTCGGCCTGCTGGCGGGGGCCACGGGAACGGTCGCGTATTGCCTGCATTGCCCGGAAATGGCGCCCCCGTTCTGGTCCACCTGGTACCTCCTGGGCATGCTTATCCCGGCCGCCCTGGGTATCCTGGCCGGGCCGCGCGCGCTACGCTGGTAGCCCTCAATCGGGGCCCTTAATCGGCAAATTGTCCGAAACGGGCTCCAGTCGATGGCGGGCAAGCCGCTATAGCTTCAAACTAGTCGTGCCGTCGCGAAACCGGGCCAGCCCGTTTCCTACGCCACGGCACCCAGCGGCCAGTGGATGAAGTGCCTCGTCATCGCCTGGCCAGACCCGGTCCGGACGAGTGAGGCGAGGGGCATAACGTGGGCGGAACAAACAGGGATCCGTTTGCCTGGGGGCGATATGTCGCCGTCGCAGGAGCCTATGCGGCGTGTTACGAGCTGACACGCTATTTTTCGTTTTCGCATTGGACGCTGACCGCGGGACTACGTCTTGCGTGTCTGCTCATGGTGCCAAAACGCTATTGGCCCGCGCTCGCCGTCGGCGAGGCCCTCCCCATTGCCGAGATGGCCGTTCTTCATGCGTCCCTCTTCGGAACGCTATGGGCGATTCTCGCTTCCATCCCGCCGATCCTCGTCTGTATGCCAGCGGTCGCCTGGCTACGAAGCCGTACCACGTTGTTGCGTCCCGACGGGCAAATCAACATGGGCATGATCATGCTCGCAACGTTGGTCTGCGCCATGATCACTGCGACGGACAACTCACTGGTGCTTGCGACCGTAGTCATGGATGACGGCTCTCCTGCGCCGTCGCCCACTTTACCGATTTTCCTTGCCTGGGCATTGGGGTCTTATCTTGGCGCTCTTACCCTGACGCCGACCATCATCGCCTTGCGCGAACGCCTGGCCGCGCAGTCGGGTGGTGTCATCGCCTGGCGGTCGATTTGGCGCAGCCCATTGACGCGCGACGCGGTGATTATCGTGATCCCGTCACTTGCTCTGCTGATGGCCGCCGCCTCGCAAACCACCGATGGTGCCTTGCAGTGTGCGCGTATCGCCATGTCGATCCCGGTCGTTATCCTGACATGGCGGCATGGATGGCACGGCACGGCTATTGGCGGAATGCTCGCCAGCATCGCCATGGCGTCGACCTCCTTCCAGTTGCAGAATCCGGCGATGATTCAGGCCCAGGTAGTCCTTGCCTTCGTCATCTCGACGTCGCTGTTGTTCGGCATACGCGTGGCCCGCCGGATCGCGGCAACCCATCTCGAAACCATGGCAAGACCCGGGCATCGCTGAGGGTGAACTAAAGATTCCCCTGTCCCCCAGCGGCGCTCGCGTCTTTCATGCGTTCATGGACCTCGCGTCGTGCATTCGACAGGATTCTTGCACTCGCTTCCGACCATCATCATCTGTGTCGTACCGTCGGACTGGGGCGCCACGAACAACTTCACCGAGCCGTCGTCGTAAACGGTCTCACCCGTCGTGCTTGCCGGCACCGGCAGCGGCTCGTCCGGTGTGGCGAGGCGAGTGGCATCCACACCGATCGGCAAGCCGACCAGACTATATGCCGTGCGCGCGAACGCACCGCGCACCGTTCCGTTGGCGTCGTTGACCTGGATGTAGTGGGTACCGCCACGCTGGAACACGTACACGTGGTAGTTCGGGCTGCTGCTGACGTCGGTGGCATTCGGCCAGGCCTGGCCCAGCCCCGAGAGCGAGGTTTGTGCCTGGACCGCGCCCGTGCCGAGAGCGACGGAAAGGGTGATGAGTGAAGCTAGCAACGAACGGGCATGGATGCGCATGGTCGTGGTCCTCGTGGCTGGTAGGCAAGTCTGCGCCTGGAATGGCGCAGATCCTGCGACTCGACCATGGCGAATCCATGGCCGATCAGTCCACTTTCCCCCATCGATCAGGGCGCCGACGGGGCACCTGCCGAATTCGCGCATACCTCGAACGTTCCTGAATAGCCGGGGCAGCTGTTCGTTCAGGACCGGAGTCAGGTCGACTCCACGCTCTTCCGCTGCCTGCGTGAAAGCCAGGTCCAGCGAAACATCAGGGCCGCCGCACCCACGTTGACGATGGCCTCGCCCGGCCAGATGTCGCCATAGGCGAAACCACCATAGTGGCTTAGCGCCGCGATCATGCCCAGGGAATTGACGCTGCCACCGCAAGCGACCAGGGCGCAGTTGATCCGCACCGCACGAGACATCGAACGCTCGGTAAGCAACCAGAATCCGCACAGCGACATAATCGCGCTGCAGCAGAGGTTGACGATCATCAGGTCGAGATTCATTTGCCTTCCCCTCCCGCGATGCGATCGATGACACGGTTCGCCAGCGACTCCCCGCGGTTGTCGATCAACCGCTGTGCGATGACGGCGAGCTTGAGTCCGAAACAGCCGACCAGGAACGACACGCCCGCCTGGATCTCCGCCGGGGAGTCGGGCATGAATCGCCGTTCGAGCGCCGGGGCGAGGAAGATCGCCATCAACGCGCCACAAACCACCTGGACCAGGGCTCGACGGCGGGACTCCTCGTTGCTGAGTGCCACGGGAAGGATCGCCCCACCCACGGCGGCGAGGAGTAACCAGAAACGAGTAAGCAAGACGGGGTCCATGACGTTCTCCTAGGGCGAGGTGGAAGGACCGGACAGGGTGCCGGTCCAGGTCGTGGCGTTCTTCATCGACATGGAAAGGGAGACCTGCTTCGCACCCGGCGTCGCGACGAGGTCGCCCGGATACAGGCGGGTGCAGAAGTCACCGCCATTCGTCGACGGTTTGAAGCGGTAGCGCGTCGCCGTTCCTTCCCTGACAAGGAGACTGGCGGCGATACGGCAGTTGTAGGGCTCGTCGAAGTGCAGGTTCACACCCGCCGCGTCGAACTGCGCATCCACGGCCACCACGCTCTTCGTGCTCGAAGTGAGCACGCCACGCCATGTGCCATTGATGGGTACGGATTGTTGTGCCGACGCCATCGTTGCCGAGAACGAGACAAGCAGCATGGTAGCCAGAAGGGCAAACCGGTTTGAACGATTCATGCGATACCTCCGATCATGGATGGAAGAAAAAGGCGGCGGCGATGGCCGCCGATACGACAGCGAAGACGACGGCGGCCAGGACGGCCCTGCCACCGCGGCGGTCGGCGCAGGGCACCACGACGGCCAACAGGGCCGCTTCCCATGGCGCGGGCACGTACAGGCGGGTCAGGCGCTTCATGATCCATTCCCCGCCATGGCCACCGACGGAAGATCGACGAACCGTCCATCGACCTCGACGCATGGCTGCCACGCATCGGCCGAACGGTAGGCAATGCGAACATGGTGCATGCCGGTCCGCGATAGCCAACGAAACCGGCGCTTGCCTATCTCGATGACAAGCCGGGGTTTCGACGACCCGCGCTCTTGCCTAAGCAGGAACCGCCCCTCGAACTCGATCGACATCACCGCGATGTGTGGCCTGCGCTTGTCGCGGAACATCCGCAGCGGAATGACCACCGGCTCCAGCGCGGCATCCGCCTCCGGCGAAACAGGAACCCATGCGTGCAGCGCGTGCGTCTCGTCGTCATGGCGCAACGCCTGGCGGCGCGCCTCCAGCGATTCGGCGGCGGCGCATACCGCCTCGCGTAAACCGTAAAGCAAGGTGTCGAATCCGCAACTGGCCATGGGCGTCTCCTAGGGTTCCTGTAGCCAGCCGGGCTTGCGTGGGAAGCCGACGTGATAGCAAAGCCATTGCAGGACCACCTGGTGCTCGCCGATCTGCAGGATCGTGAAGCTCTTCTCGATGCCGACGATGGAGCCGCGTGGCGATTCGGTGAGGCAGCGGTTCAACAACGTGCGCGCTTCCTCCACCTGCGCCTCCGAGCGCATCTGGTTCGGATTGTCGCTACCGACGACCACGCGCTTGATGAACTTCACATCGGTGAGATCGAACATGGGTGGACTCCGTGAATCGCGGCGCCGACCAGGGCGCCGCGAAGGGTGACGCACGCGGAAGGGGCGTGCTTACTTCGGCGGCGCGCTCGCATCGGTGACGGCCACCGCCGGACCGATCTTGCGGGGCGCGCAAGCGGTCTGCAGGATGTCCATCACGCGGGCCAGGCCTTCGGGCATGCCCTTGTCCTCGGCATGGACGGCGACGTGGTACTTCGCCGAGTTGTCCGACGTGCGCGTGTTTTCCTTGTGCGTGGCGACGGAACCGGCCACGTGGACCTTGGCCGAGAAGATGCCCCAGCCGATCGACATGTCGGCCGCGAACTCGGCCTTCTTGTCTTCGGATTCCTTCTGGCTGAAGGACGACTTCACTTCCATGTCGAACGTGATGTCGACGTTGGTGATGCTGAGGTTGGGCACTTTCACGATCGCCAGCAACGGCACTTCGAGTTCGACTTCCTCCTCGAAGATGCCGGTACCCGTCGGGTTGTCGACCGGCCGCTTGAACTTGAACGATGCCGTGCGCGTGCCGCCGACACCGTTGGGATCGTTCGCGGCGGCAGGCGGCAGGAAGCCGATCACCTTGATGAAATCGGCGGTGGCCTGGGCAAGCTTCACTTGTGCTTCGCAAGCCGCGCTCAGTGGGGCCCCGATGAGGTCCCCCATCGGCAGGCCCTTGAACTGGCTGGACATGTTGACGAGTTCGTCAGCCATGGCGTTACTCCTTTACGAGTTGGCATGACGCGGCACGCCGGATGCGCGCCACGGTTCGTGACGGACGACCGCTCAGTCGCCGGGCTTGAACGTCTGGAAGACCCCCTGGGTCTGTGCGAGATGATTCATCAGTCGTGCCGCGCCATCGGTGGGCTCGCTTCCCTCCACGCGCAGTACGACGTGGACGGCCCCGGCCTTGCGATCGCTCGCACCCACCGCCGTGTCCACGCGCACATAGGGCTTAGGCGGCCTCGGCCTCACTCGCCATCCGCGTGTTTCAGCGGGGGCGTCGGGCGCATCGGCCGGAGGCGCCGCGTCTTCGATCAGGCTGCCCAGGTCCGCGTCGAAGCGGATCTCCACGTCCTTGATGCGCAACACGTTGGTGGATACCAGGGGAAGGATCGGTGCGCGATACAGGTCCTCGTCGCCCTCGCCCGCGCCCGGCTGCAGCGATGGCATGCGGATGACGACGCTCTTGGGGCGGTTGTCTTCGTCGAAGTAGTCGCTCAGGTGCGACATCTGGTGTTGCTCGATACGATCCTGGGCATCGATGACCGCGCCGGCGAGTGCTTCGATGAGATCGTTGAGGGACGTCTGCGTGGCCATGCGTCACACACTCCCCGCCGTCGGCGGTGTCAGGTCGGGAAAGGAAGCGACGCGGTTCAGCCAGCCCTTGAGGAACTTGCCGAGCGCGGGGCGTTTCTGCACGAGCGCGCGGTAGTAACCCGCCCTGCCCTGCTTGAAGCGCGCATAGACCACATAGGCATCGGTTGCGTCGAGGGCGGCGAGCGTGCCCGCCCCGATCGCGCCATCCACGACCAGCGGCGGATGGGCGCCGAGGTCGTTGAGCACGCGCTGCAGGAGCTTCGCCGACTGCGAACCGGCATTCACCTGGAAGTCGAACACGATCTCGGCCAGCGGTTGCAGGGCGATCCTGTCGCCGCGGATCGCGTCCCAATAAAGCGCCTTGTAGATCACGCCGGCTTGCTGATCGGTCAGGCCGCGTAGCGCATCCAGCGAGGGCGCGATGCCGAGAAGGCGCTGCGCGCACTGGCTGAAGGTGGCGATCGTGATGCCCTTGTTCGTGGCACCGCCGGGATCGGCCGGATCGTTGACATAACCGCCCTCGTGCTTGAGCAGGGTCGGCAGGAAGCTGTTGAAGTCGGCCATCGGCGTGTTCTCCGGTACGACGCGGCATGGCGTCGGCGGGAACCACTATCGGTTTGGCGCGGCACGCGGGACATCGGGAAAACGCTGATTCGAGACCTTCAAGAAGACTGATTCCGCGTTCGCGAAAAATCAGCATCCGCCCGATGCCGTCGTCGCCGGCGACGACGGCAGGCTGTCGTGCCGGCACGAGCCGGTGCCAACGAGACATGCCATGAGCGATAAACTGATCGACGTCTACATGGGCTTCATGGACGAGGAGGTGAACACCGTCCTGAATGGATTGCTGGAGGTCGAATTGCGCAAGGAGGCGGGCAAGCGGCGTCCCATCGTGCTGATCGAACGCGGCCTCGTCGATCCACGGGGCCCGCTGCTGGAATGGCCGCTGGAACGTTATGCGGCCCCCATACGAAACATCGCACACGCGCACGTGGGTGCGGAAGATACGGACCCCCGCGCCGAACCGGACGCACGCATCGAGAGCATCCTCGCCCGCGCCATCTCGGTGTTCCTGGCCAGCGACGAGGAAGGGGAGGCACGACTGCGTGAGGCGAACCGTCGCGTCATCCGGATGATCGACGTGCATGAACTGCAGTCGCTACGCAGCAAGGCGAAGCTGAAGGTGCCCCTGGATGGCGCCGGCCCGCAGCTCTCGGTGGTACGGTTCGAACTGGGCGAAGCGTCGTCGGAAGAGCCGCCCATCGTCGTGTTCCGCGCACCCGAGATGGGCTTGCAGCCGAGCCTCATGGCTCCCTACATCATCTTCCTCCTGAAGATGATCTCCGCGCTTTCGAGCGAACTGGCCCATCGTGCGGGCGATACGCATGAATGGCCGCTGCGCGTGAGCTGCTTCGGCGCCCAGGGTGGCGCGTCCGCCAGCGGTCGGCCAGGTTCGCTCTCTCCCATCTGCGCCAGCCTCTACGTCGGCCTCGAGTACGCGGATGGCGAAGCGTCTCCCTCCATCGCCTTGTGCTCGCAGGGCGGGGTCTATCACTTCGCGCCGAAGGCCGGACTCGACCTGCCACCCATGCCCGGCGACGACACGCTGGCCCAATGGTTCGTCGATCATCACGCGCACCTCGTGATCGAACAGGTCGATGTGGATGAGCGTTACCGGCGCAAGGAAGAAGCGGGCCTGACGCGCGGCGTCGCTCTCGACAGCGCCATCGCCGAGCTGGTGGGACGGTATGCCAGGGACGCGGCCAAGCCCGAAGTCAGCGGCACCTCGTCGTGGTTCATCGGCGAGGACCAGAAGCGCGCGTTCGCGGCGGTGGGAGTCACCGGCTGCAACATGGAGGATTACTGGGTCTTGCGAGCCTTGCGCGACATCGTGCTCCACCGCGGCGCCGTGGAACCCGGCGAACGTGGCATGGAGCCTGTCCTGGCAAAAGGGTTCGTCACGCGCGTCAACGCCGACCCGCTCGTGATCGAGCCAGCCGTCGTCGAGGCCTTCCAGCGCGACCTGCGGCAAAAGCGGCTCACCCGCGCGGACTACGTCGATCTCCTGCGCTGGGGCTTGCTTGGCCTGCCGCTGGAAGGCGATGGACAGCGCGGCATGCCCGCGGTGGCCGAGTGGCGGTTCGTCTCCGACCCGGTGTTCGACGAGCCGGGGCGCAAGACTTTCGCGAGGCACCTCTATGGCTTCCTCGTTCACGGCCGTGAGGACGTCGTGGTACCCGATCCGTTCTTCATCGAGATCGCGACCGACTTGCTCAAGGATTGCGCCCGCCTCCCCGCCAGCAAGGCCGACGTCTTCATCGAGGCTCCCGCGCAGGATCGCCTCGACGAGATCGGACAGGCCGCGCGTCACGCCCTCCACGCCTGGCGTGACGCAGGCCAGGTGCCCGGCGAGGCCGTAACCCTGGCGTTGCGTCGGTTCGTCGACACCCTGGCGGACCGCGCCGGTTTCGGCCTGGATACCGAGGGGATGAAGATCTGGCTGCGCCCGGGCAAATGGAAAGGCATCCGCCACGGCACGCTACAGGACGCACGCGGCGAAGTGTTCGGCCATGCCGCCGTCGACCGCGCCTTCTACAAAGCCTCGAACCTGGTCGCGTTGCGGGAGAACACGCGGCACGCCTTGCGCAAGTGACATCGAAGGCCGCCGTCTGCGAAGGCGGCGGCCTTCACGGGTCCAGCGTGGTCAGTCCTTCGCGGATCGCGTAACGCGTCAGTTGCGCGATGCCGTGGAGGCCTAGCTTCGCCATGATGTGTTCGCGATGTGTCCCGACCGTCTTCACACTCACGTGCAGGCGCTCCGCGATCTCCCGCGTGGCGTAGCCCTCCGCGAAGAGTTGGGTGATCTCGCGCTCGCGCGCGCTCAGCACGACCGGTTCACCCAGCGCCGGCCCACCACGGCCCCTGCCCTTGCCGACGAGCAAGTGCGCGATGTCGGGGCTTACGAAGTAGCGCGAGTGCAACACCGTCTCTATCGCCTCGTGCAGGACCTCGAAGCCGCTCCGCTTCAGCACGTAGCCGTGGGCACCGGCGTCGAAGGCGGCACGCACCCAGCGTGAATCCTCATACGCCGACAGGCAGAGCATGCGCGTTTCCGGACAGCGGGGAGCGATCCGGCGTGCCGCCTCGAGGCCGCTCAGGCCATGCATGGCGCAGTCGAAGATCAACAAGTCCGGCGGATGGCGCAAGGCGAGGCGTACGCAGTCCCTTCCGTCACCCACGCTTCCGACGATGTGGAACCGCGCATCGGCGGCAAGCAAGGCCGCGACACCCTCGCGGAAGAGCGCCTGCTCGTCAGCCAGCACAAGCGTGACGCGGGTCACAGCGACGGTCCGTGGTGACGTGGGGAGGCGTGTGACAGAATGCGGCCGGCGTGGCGCCCGTACAGCGGAAGACCATGCATGGGGGAATCCGGATGGAAGGTGTGCGCACGCTCGGGGTTGGCGTGGGCGCGCGTCCTTCCGGAAACCTTACGGTTGGGACATCCCTGTCGAAGCAGGGACTTACCGTGGCCGCCGCATACGCCGGCGGCGGGAATGGGGACATGCAGCGCACGCAAGATCCCGTCTTTTTCAGCTTTGGCGACTGGACCGTGCGGCCTGCGCAGCGCTCGATCGAACGCCGCGACGAGCGCCTGGTGCTCGAGCCCAAGCTGATCGACGTGCTCACCTACCTCGCGGGAACGGGTGGCAAGGTGGTCAGCGCCGAGCAACTGCTCACCGACTGCTGGCGCGGCACGTTCTATGGCGACAACCCGGTGCACAAGACCGTCGCCCTGTTGCGCAAGGCCCTGCACGACGATGCGCGCGCGCCGCGCTACATCGCCACGGTGCGCAAGCGCGGGTACCAGGTCGTCGCCGCCGTGACGTTCGCGGACGGACGCAGCACCGGCATCGCCGCACGAAGCTGGCACGGCGGTTCCCCCTACCGGGGATTGCTCGCCTTCGGCGGCGACGACGCCGATGTGTTCTTCGGCCGCGCGCGCGCGACCGCCGACGTGCTGGAAGCCATCGTGCGGCAGCACCGCGCCGGCTGCGCGTTCGTGCTGGTGGCCGGTCCCAGCGGCTGCGGCAAATCGTCGTTGATCCAGGCAGGCGTCGTTCCCGCCCTGTTGAACGATGGCGGATACGATGGCCTTCGTGCGCTGGCCTGCTCGGCCATGGCGAGCCGGACGCCCGGCCTCACGCCGTTGGAGGCGCTGGCGCTGGCGATGACCCGATGGGAAATTCGCGGCCGGCCGATCTTCGTGGACACCGAGCGGCGCGCCCTCGTCCGCGCGCTCGACGACGACATGGACTTCGTCATACGGCGCATCGCGCTGTGCCTGTCCGAAGCACGCGGCGCGTCGGAGGGCGATGTGTTGCTGCTCGTCGTGGACGCGCTGGAGGGGCTGGTCACCGGCGCGTCGACGACAGCGGACGCCGCCACCCTCGTTTCCGCCCTGAGGCGGCTGGCCCGTAGCGGAAAGGTGGCGGTCCTCGCACTTTGCCGCAATGATTTCTATCCGCAGTTGATGGCGCTTCCGGAACTCCTCGCGCTCAAGCGCGACGGCGCCTCGTACGATCTTGCCGCGCCCGGACCGGGCGAGGTGGCGCAGATGATCCGGCTGCCCGCCGTCGCCGCCGGCCTGCATTTCGAACGCGATGGTGCCAGCGAGCGGCAACTGGACGATGTGTTGATCGAGACGGCGTGCCGGCGCGTGGGGAGCCTGCCGCTGCTGCAATACACGCTACAGGCGCTCTACGAATCTCGCGATGCCACCGGCACGTTGACCTTCGCCACATACCGGCGTCTCGGCGGCATCGAAGGCGCACTCGGGCTGCGCGCCGAACAGGTGTTGGACGGATTGGGTCCGGTTGCCACCTCCGCTTTTCCGCGCATCCTGAACAGGCTCGTCGCCCTCGCCAGCGACGGGGACGAGGTCACGGCACGGGTGGTGCGTTGGCGGGACCTCGATGAGGATGAGCGCATCCTCCTGCACGATCTCGTCGACGCCCGCTTGCTGGTGAGCCTGCTCGAAGATGACGAACCCTGCTTCACCGTCGCCCACGAAGCGCTGTTGAGGCACTGGCCACGCGTGGGAACATGGATCGACGCGCACCGGGCCATGCTGCGTTCACGCTCGCGTATCGCCACCATGAGCAAACGGTGGTTCGACGAAGAGCGCCGACGCGAACATCTGCTTCCTCGCGGGCAGCTTCTTGCGGATGCCCGGCTGCTTTACCGGGGTGCGCAACCACCACTCACCGAGCGGCAGCGCGAATTCGTGCGCCGGTCGCTCCGGCACGCACGCCTTCGTGCCGCTGCCTTTGCCGCCATGTCCGTGGCCATCGTCATCCTGTCCGTCGTGTCCTCGCTGGCGGCGGTGGATGCACGGCGAGCGGAAATTCACGCGGAGGCACGACGCGCGGATGCGGAAGGACTGCTCGATTTCATGCTTGGCGATATGTACGAGCGGCTGGATGCGCTCGGGCGCCTCGACCTGCTCGACGACGTGACGCGCAGGGCCATGTTGGTCCTGGGCCACGATTGGCAGGCGGATGTTCCCGAAGCGGTGCTCCGCCAGGCGCGGGCGTTACGGCAAGTCGGCGAGATCCGTTATGCCCGTGGCGACGTCGACGCCGCCGGACAGGCCTTTCTCGCCGCGGACGCCAGCCTGCGCCATCTCTTCGCTACCGCGGCCGGCACGCCCGCGGCCTATGCCGAGCGAGGCAAGATCGATTTCTGGCGCGCACAGATCGCTTCCAGCCGTGGACGCGCCGACGATGCACGTCAAGCGTGGCTGGATTACCTCGACGATGCGACGCGGCGCGCGACCCTCGAACCGGACGATCCGGACGCATGGCTCGAACTGTCCTATGCGAACAATTGCCTCGGCTCCGCTGCGCTCCGCGCGGACCGGTTGGACGAAGCCCTGGCGTACTTCGGCACGTCCGCGCGGTTCAAGCACCGCGTTCTCGGCATGCGCCCCACCGACCGGCCCACGTGGCTGGAGCTGGCTGACACGATGAGCTGGATGGCGATGGCCGAACAGCAACGGGGCGACCTGCGGCCAGCGCTTCGCATGCTGGAAATGGAACGGCAAGCCGTCCTTGCGGCCCGTGAAGACGGACCACCGACGAACCGATGGCTGTATCGCCATGCGCTCGCCGGACTTCACGTGGCGAGGGCCCAGGCCGACCTCGGCCAGGTGGCGGATGCCGCGGATGGCTATGCGTCGTCCGCCACGACATTCGCCGCACTCGTTCGCGACGTTCCCGACAATCGTGGCTGGCAACGCGATCTCGCGTGGACACGGACTCAACAAGGCTGGCTCGCACTCGCCATGGGCGACGCTCCGCGAGCGGCACACTGGCTCGATGAGGGGGAGCGACTGCTGCGTAGCCTGCTTGCGATCGACGCAGGCGTCGTCGACTGGCGCAACGTGCTCGCCCTGAACCGGACTTACCGGAGCATCGCGCTCCTGCGCGGTGGGGCGGCGAAGCAGGCACTGCAGGCCGCTGTCGATGCGACGAACCTGCTCAGGCCCGCGCCCGGTTCCAAGCCCAATTCTTCCACCCGCCTGTTGGCGGCTTCGGCGAGCATCGCCGAAGGCGAAGCCTCCGTGGCCCTGGGATTCCACGACGAAGCGGCCACGCATTGGCGCCGGGCGGTGGACGAGCTGCAAGCACAGGCGGCGCACAGCAGTGATCCCCGGCTACTCGATCCGTACGTCCGCGCCCTCCTGTTGCTGGGGCGCGGCGGGGAAGCGGAAACCTATCTGGAACGTTTGCGCCATGCGGAGTATCGCGCGCCGGCGTTCGAGTCGTTCGTCCATTCACCCTAGGAGAAACGCGTGCCCAGTCCCAACGCCATCATCGACGTATCGCTCACCATCACCGACGCCCCGCCGGGCCAGGGCCAGACCAGCGATCGCAAGTACAACTACACGTTCGATCCCGATCGTGTGCACGTGACCGAAGGCAATACCGAGATCGTCTACCGCCTGTCGGGCAAGCACCATGACCGCTTCCAGATGGCCGACCTCTTCACGACCGACGCGCGCAGCCAGTTCAGCGGCGTCGAAGTCATCGAGAACGGCAACGCGATTCGCGTATTGCACGCCAATACGGTAAAGCAACTCACCGTCGTGCTGGTCGTGGTCAAGGATCGGGACAAGCAGCAGAACATCGGCCTGGACCCCCAGGTCACGAACGATCCCACGCCCTGACGATCCGGGGATCCCCTGCTTCGGCAGGGGATCTGGCTTTAGTGCTTCAACGCATCACGCGTACGTGCCATTCCAAGGCGTCCAGCCCCAGCCACCGTGTTGCGCGAAGGCGGCCTTCAATTCGGCGTTCTTCTGCCCGGTGTTGCAAAGGAAGTACCGCTTCGTGCTGCCGCCACCACCCGCGCCCTCGTCACGGTGCGAGAAGATCCGCAGCGGCACGTTGGCATAACCGCAGGCGGCGACCAGGGCGGGGACACGAAACAGGCATCCATCGAATTCGCCATCGCACGGCATGAGCGTGCAATCGATCTCGATGCGCTGGACGCCAGCCACCTTGGCGATGCGCTTCGAGTCCCAATAGAGCTGATCCGGATGGTTCGCCGGGCCCTTGCCCGAGCCTTCGATCACATCGCGCAACCGTGTCGCGGTACCACCGGCGGTGATCGCATGGGCCACGTATTGGATGCTGCCGTTGTTTTCCCACAGATCGCCGACGAGGGCGTAGATCGTGGCCTGCTTGGGACGCGGAAGATCGGGAAGCATGGGGCGTACCTCGTTGTCGGATGGTGTGCTGGCAAGGTAGCCAGCGGCTCATGTGGCCGACATCGGGTAAATGCTGATTTGTGCGCGTTTCCGAGAAGAACCAAAAAGAAAAGGGCCTCGATTTCTCGAGGCCCTTTCTTGTTTGGCTGGGAGACTAGGATTCGAACCTAGATAAACGGAGTCAGAGTCCGTTGTCCTACCGTTAGACGATCTCCCAATAAACCGGGATTCGACGCGCTCTGACCTTGGTGCGTCGAACTTTGAAGCGCTTGGATTAGCGCTTCGAGAACTGCGTGGCGCGGCGGGCCTTGTGGAGACCGACCTTCTTACGCTCGACTTCGCGGGCGTCGCGGGTCATGAAACCAGCCTTGCGCAGCGGCGACTTCAGCGCTTCGTCGTATTCGACGAGGGCGCGGGCGATGCCGAGACGGATGGCGCCGGCCTGACCCGTGATGCCGCCACCGGCGACCGTCACCATGATGTCGAACTTCTCGACGTTGTCGGTCAGTTCGAGCGGCTGGCGCACGATCATGCGCGAGGTCTCACGACCGAAGAACTGCTCGATCGGCTTGCCGTTGACGACGATGCCACCGGTGCCCTTGCGGAGGAACACGCGGGCGGCGGAGGTCTTGCGGCGGCCGGTACCGTAATTCTGCTGGATAGCCATGTCGATTCCTTAGATTTCCAGCGCCTGCGGCTGCTGTGCGGTGTGCGGGTGTTCGGCGCCGCCGTACACCTTGAGCTTACGGTACATGGCGCGACCCAGCGGGTTCTTCGGCAGCATGCCCTTGACGGCGATCTCGATCACGCGCTCCGGGTGCGTGGCCAGCAGATCCTTGAGACTCGTGGTCTTCAGGTTGCCGACGTAGCCGGTGAAGCGGTGGTACATCTTGTCGTCCAGCTTGGCACCGGTCACGGCCACCTTCTCGGCGTTGATCACGACGATGTAGTCGCCGGTATCGACGTGCGGGGTGAACTCGGGCTTGTGCTTGCCGCGGAGGCGACGCGCAACCTCGGTCGACAGGCGACCCAGGGTCTTGTTCGTGGCATCAACCACGAACCAATCGCGCTTGACGCTTTCCGGCTTGGCGGTGAACGTTTTCATTTCAAATACCTGGTTTGCCGCCTGGACAGACGGAACACGGAATCGGTGAAAGCAAAGGCGCGAGAGAATAGCGGACTTTTCCCTCATCGCGCAAGCCCACGTTGCACGTGAGCTTTGGGCCGACAATCATAACATGATGACCGGGCCGCTTCACAAGCCTGCCCGGTCAATGGGAAGGCGACCGCGACAAGCGGCCGCAGTGCCTTCACCTGGCATCGGGCTGTGGGCATTGTAACGTGTGTCATCCCCGTACGTCAGGAGTCCCCATGTCCGTTCGCTCGCTGAACCGCCTCGACCGCCTGATTTCCGGCCTCGAACGCGCCATGGAGGCCGTCGCGGGCTCGCCGGAGCCCGTTCAGCGCTCTCCGGGCGACGCGGTGCCGGATGCGCCCATGGATGATGCCGAGCGGCGCCACGCCGCCGGACTGATGCGGATCAACCATGTCGGGGAGGTGTGCGCCCAGGCGCTTTACGTGGGCCAGGCGGCGCTCGCACGCACGGAAGAGACACACCGGCACCTCATGCACGCCGCGCAGGAGGAAACCGACCACCTGGCCTGGTGCGCTGAGCGCCTGAAGCAGCTCGACAGCCGTCCCAGCCTGCTCAATCCGCTCTGGTACGCGGGCAGTTACGCCATCGGCGTGGCCGCGGCGGCCGTCGGCGATCCGATCAGCCTGGGCTTCGTTGTCGAGACCGAACGCCAGGTGGAAGCTCACCTTGCCGAGCACCTGGAACGCCTGCCCTCGCAGGACGAGCGCTCCCGCGCCATCCTCCGCCAGATGCAGGCCGACGAGGTCCGCCACGCCGATGCCGCGCAGGCCCGTGGCGGCATCGACCTGCCCTGGCCCCTGCCGCGCCTGATGCACGCCGCCTCCACGGTGATGAAGACCGTCGCCTATCGCCTCTGAGCGGCGCCTCAGCGGCAGGCGCCGAAACCGCCTCCTTGCAGGTGGAAGTGCGTGCGATGCGCCGCGTTGTAGTCGGGGCCGAGGAAGGCGCCGAAATAGCGGCAGCCATCGCGTTGCACGCCGCGCAGGAAGACCGAGCCGTCCCGGCTGGTCCAGTCTTTCTCCACGCTCAGCCGTCTTCCGTTCGCCAGGCGCCAGCCGGTCACGTCGATGGCATCGGCCTTGGCGTGGCGACTCAACGGCGCCTGGTCCCGGTGATAGACGTTGCGGCAGGCATAGCTGCCGACGTGATCGATCGTTCGCACCGGCGATCCGAACGCGGCCTCGGCCTCGGGCTGGACCACGCGGCGCTGGAACAACACAAGGGATGCCGCGAGCGGACAGGTGACCATCGCCGGCGAGGCCAACCGCGCCTCGCCGATCGACGACAGACGCACCGCGTCCGTCCACCCGCAGCCGCCGGCCTCCTGGCGATCCGCAAGCGGGGTGAAGACCGCCCCGGCGTCTCGCAGCGCCGCGTGGCACATGGCGGGGTTGTCACCGAGCCGGGCCAGCTTGAAGCGCAGGAACATGTCCGGCTCCGCCCGGAGATCGAGCGGAGCCCAGGGGTTGTAGTGATCGGGCGGGCGCCAGCCGCCGAGCCACGCGGCGGCGACCAGGGCCAAGAGCAGGAGGAAGAGCAGCAGCGGACGCATGAAACGACGCTAAAGCGGCGCACGTGAAGACCGGATGCCTCATCAGGCCTCGATGCCAAGGAGCGGTCCGAGAGAGAGGCTCAACTCAAGGGAGAGGCGCAAGGAAGAAGCCCAAGGGAGAGGCTCTGGTGGGAGCCGACCCTGTCGGCGATGGGTGCTTGCCGTAGCCTGGCCCGCTGCCGCGGGATCGCCGACAAGGTCGGCTCCCACCCGAGCAGCTTCCCTCCTCGGCAGCTCTCCTCCATGGCGGCCCTTCCCCCACGGCGGTCGTTCCATCGGTACCAAGAAAAAACCCCGCTTTCGCGGGGTTTTTCATCACATCAGGTTGCGGCCGTGGAAGAGTTCCTCGATTTCCCGGCGGAGCAGCGATTCGATGCGCTGGCGCTCCTTGAAGGAGAGGTCGTCGGCCTGGGCCTCGAAGAGGTAGGTGTCGAGGTCGAAGTCCTTGATGTGCATCTTCGTGTGGAAGATGTTCTCCTGGTACACGTTCACGTCGAACATCTCGTACTTCTGGCGGATGTGCTTGGCCAGGTAGTCCTGCACCGAGTTGATCTTGTGATCCATGAAGTGCTTCTTGCCCTTCACGTCGCGCGTGAAGCCACGCACGCGGTAATCGGCGATCACGATGTCCGACTCGAAGCTGTCGATCAGGTAGTTCAGGGCCTTCAGCGGCGAGATGACACCACAGGTGGCCACGTCGATATCGGCGCGGAAAGTGGCGATGCCGTTGTGCGGGTGGGTTTCCGGGTACGTATGGACGGTGATGTGGCTCTTGTCCATGTGCGCCACGACGGCGCCCGAGATCGTGTCGCGGCCGAGCTTCTCGACCACCGGCTCCTCGGAAATGAGGATGGTGACCGACGCGCCCTGGGGATCGTAGTCCTGGCGGGCGATGTTCAGGATGTTCGCGCCGATGATCTCCGCCACGTCCGTCAGGATCTGGGTCAGACGATCGGCGTCGTACTGTTCGTCGATGTACTCGATATAGTTCTGCCGCTGCTGTTCGGAAACGGCATAGCAGATATCGTAGATGTTGAAGCTCAGCGCCTTGGTAAGGTTGTTGAAACCTTGCAGGCGAAGGCGGGGAAGCGGTTTGACCACAGCGACTCTCCGAGGCCGGGGGAACGGCCAGCAGCAGACGCGGGTTAGCAGCAAGGGTCCCCGCAAAGATGAAAGACGACGAACGAGACGAGAAGTCTGCCCGGCGCTTGTGTACGACGTAAGACAAGGGGTCTGGACGCCGAGGGGGTGAAATTATGGGGCAAGATGGCGAAGATTTGAACACGCGGCGCGCCCCTCCCCCCAAATGGTGGATTTTGGCGCCCGGATGTCTGCAATAATCCCCAGGGGACATGGCGAGTCGGCGACGCCTGACGGAAATCCGTCGGCTCACCGCTGAAGGGGGACGCCATGCCATTGAGGCTCAACGGAATCTGCTGTGGCTCAACTCAAATATCTGTTGCAACAGGCGTTCGAACGGTCGCAGGCTCCCTCGAGCTTCGCGCCCGACCCGGCCTCCATGGGCCGCTTTCTGGATGCCTGCCATCGTCGTCGCTATCCGGGGAAGACGGCGATCATCCGGCCGGGCGACCCGGCCAACACGCTCTACTATGTCGTCGACGGCTCGCTTGCCGTCTGCACCGAGGACGAAGAAGGCCGGGAATTGATCCTGGCCTACATCAATCGCGGCCAGTTCATCGGCGAAATGGGGCTTTTCGTGGAACAGGCCCAGCGCGAGTCGCTGGTCCGTACCCGAACGGCCGTAGAAATGGCCGAGATCAGCTATGAACGGCTCTTCCAGCTCCTGGAAGGCCCGCTCGCCGCCGAATGCCCGAAACTGTTGTTCGCCATCGGTTCGCAGTTGACCCATCGCCTCCTGCGCACGTCGCGCCAGGTAAGCCGGATGGCGTTCATGGATGTGACGAACCGGGTGTCACGCACCTTGCTCGATCTTTGCCAGGAACCGGACGCCATGACCCACCCCGACGGGACGCAGATTCGCATCTCCCGCCAGGAAGTCAGCCGCATCGTCGGCTGCTCCCGCGAAATGGTGGGTCGCGTGCTCAAGCAACTCGAGGAAGAGCGGATGATCGACGTCGCGGGCAAGACCATCGTGGTCCGCGGCACCCGCTAGAAACGCCGGGGGCCGCTCATGGCCCCTGGTAGACCATGTAGACGTCCGCCCGCTCGTAATGCGAGCCGGGCCGGACGGATGCCTGGCGGACGAAGCCGGCTCGCTCATACATGCCCAGCGCCCGATCCAGGCGGCTGTTCGACTCCAGGAACAACTCCCGGCCGCCGCGGCGATGGTATTCGGCGATGGCCTCGTCGAGCAGCTTGCGACCGGCGCCGAGACCCCGGTAGTTCTCGTCCACGCCCATCTTGGACAATTCATAGACGCCTTCGCTTTCGCGAATGAGCGCGCAGGTACCCACGACTTCGCCCGCATAGAGGGCGAAGAAAATCGCCCCGCCCGCGTCGATGACCAGCCCTTCGGGATCGGCGAACAATGCGCGGTCGACCTCCTCCACGCGGAAGTAGCGCTCCAGCCACTGCTGGTTGAGCCGGCGGAAGTGCTCGCGCAGGCCTGGCTCGAAGGGCACGATTTCCACGGCCGCGCGCGACAACTGGGCCCGCTGTTCGAGGATGGCCGTCACCAGCGGACGTTCGGCGAGCGCCTGTTCGCAGCCATCGATCGCCTCGAGCAACGCGAGGCCGCGCGGTCCCAGCGATTCGCTCATGCCACGCCGGATGGCCAGCCATACCGGGCCCAGCGCACCGAGCGCGCGCTCGCCCGCGTCGGTCAGGGCCAGCACGCTGCGGCGGCCATCCTGTGGATCGCGCTGGCGCACGACCATGCCGGCGTCGACCAGCCGGTCGGCGAGTTGGCTTACGGCGGAGTGGGTCTGGCCGATGGCCAGCGCCATGTCGGTAACCGTCGTGGGACCCACGTCGCGCAGATAGCGCAGCACCGGGAACCAGCGCGACTCGATACCCGCGCCGCATGCCTTGTAGACCTCGTCGACGGCCTGGTAGAACTGGTCGCTCAAAGCCTTGAGACGACTGCCGAGCGCCAGCTCACGCAGGGAAGAGAGGTACATCGGCGGTCCAATGGGGAGGTTGGGAAAACGAGGCTAGCGGCGTCGCGATGCCGCACGCAAGCATTCCGTCCTTTCTTCATGCCGGGATCGCACCCACCTCGTATATGGTGGGTCCCGACCCCTCCTCTGGACGGTACATGGACTGGAGCCAATTCCTGATTTTCGTCGGCGTGGGCCTGCTCGCCCAACTGGTCGATGGCGCGCTCGGCATGGCCTACGGCGTCGTTTCCAACGCCGTACTGCTCGCGCTGGGCCTGCCGCCGGCCGTCGCCAGCGCGACCGTGCACACGGCCGAAATCTTCACGACCGGAGTGTCCGGCGGCGCGCATGCCCTGTTCGGCAACGTCGACTGGAAGTCGTTCCGCCGGCTGGCCATTCCCGGCGTAATCGGCGGCGTGATCGGCGCGTGGTTCCTCGCCAGCGTGCCTGGCGACACCATCAAACCCTTCGTCTACGCGTACCTGTTGATCCTGGGCGTGGTGGTGCTGGTGCGCGCGGCCGGAAAGGTGGTCTCCCATCACCGCGTGCGCCACAAGGGGGTCCTGGGCTTCGTCGCCGGTTTGCTCGACGCCATCGGCGGCGGCGGTTGGGGGCCGATCGCCACCTCCACCCTGCTCGCGCGCGGCGGTGCCGTGCGGCACACCATCGGCACCGTGAACGCGGCGGAGTTCGTCGTCACCGTGGCGATATCCAGCACGCTGATCGCGCACATGGGCATACAACACTGGCCGATCGTCCTGGGCCTGCTCACGGGCGGGGTGATCGCGGCGCCGCTGGCCGCCTGGCTGGTGAGGCACCTGCCGCCGCGCTACGTCATGATCGCCGTGGGCTGCCTCATCATCGGGATCAGCCTCTATCAGCTGGGCAACTACGTCCTGCGCTAGAACCAGTACAGGATTTCGAGCTTGTCACCCAGGACGCGTCCGGCCTTCTTCGCGATCTTCGGCGTGGGATTGACCAGTTTCGCCGCGTCGGCCGCCTTTAGCAGGGGCAGGTCCGACAAAGAATCGCCGTAGGCGACACTCCAGGGGCGCGGAATGCCCTCTCGTTCGAGGGCGCGGACCTTGGCGCCGTCCACGTTATGCCTGACGAAGCGCATGCCGAACAGGCCACCGCGGGTCTGCGAGGCCACCAGCTCGTGGCCTCCGAGGTTCACTTCGTCGAGGATCGCCTCGACCATCTGCCGGTCGTTGCCGCTAACGACGATCACACGGTCGCCGGCATCGACATGCCTGCGCAAGGTCGCCACCGCATCGCGAAAGAACACGCCGGGACGCCGGGCGTAGGCCCGGGCGTAGGCGTCGATCATTCGCCGGTACGAGGCCTCGCGGCGCCCGAACGTGGTCACGCGCAGGAACACGTGGCCGAGGAAACGATTGCCCCGCACGCTGCCGATCAACAGGGGCACCAGGGGCACGACGGGAAGCGCCAGCAGCAACCGCCAGCGTCCCGCGCCCGAAAGGCGTTCGCGAAAGAACATCTCCAGTGTCTGGTGGCGAACGATCACGCCATCGAAATCGAACAACACGACACGCCGCGCATCGGCGGCGGTATCGTCGGCCGCCGCCGTCGCCATCCCCTGTTCCATCGCGTCAGTGTCGGTGCGGTTGTTGCGGCTGGGTACCGAAGAGCTTCTGCAATTCGGCGCCCGGATCGGCGGCACGCATGAAGGCCTCGCCCACGAGGAAGGTGTGGATGCCCGCCTCGCGCAGCCTGCGCACGTCTTCGGTCGTGTGGATACCCGATTCGGCGACGATCGCCGTATCCGGACCGACACGGTCGTTGAGCTTCAGCGATGTGCCCAGCGAGGTCTCGAAGGTGCGCAGGTTGCGGTTGTTCACGCCGATCAGGGGCGCGGGAAGGCTCAGGGCCACTTCGAGTTCTTCCTCGTTGTGCACCTCGACGAGCACGTCGAGATCGAGTTCGGCGGCGAGCAAGGAAAGCTCCGTCAACCGGTTCTCGTCGTAGATCACGTCTTCACCGCCCTTGTCGGCGAAGGCGGAAACGATCAACAGGATGCAGTCGGCGCCGATCACGCGGGCCTCGTACACCTGGTACTCGTCGATGATGAAGTCCTTGCGGAGGATGGGAAGCGAACAAGCCTTGCGGGCCTGGTCGACGTAATCCTCGTGACCCTGGAAGAAATCGGCATCGGTGAGCACGGAGAGGCAGGTGGCGCCCCCGCGCTCGTAGCTGCGCGCGATCGCCGCTGGATCGAAATCGGCACGGATGAGCCCCTTGCTCGGGCTGGCCTTCTTTATCTCGGCGATGACCGCCGGCTTGCCGTCGTGCAGGCGCGCATCGATGGCAGCCACGAAGCCACGCGTATCCTCGAGGTCGGCGATGCGTGCCGCAAGGTCGTCGAGTGAGCGCTTGCGGCTGCGTTCGGCGACCTCTTGTACCTTGCGGTCGAGAATGCGATGGAGAATGTCGGGCATCGAGGGACTTCCTTGGGAAAGGCCGGGGCTTTCGGGGAGCCCCGACGATATCAGGCGCCGAGCCGTCGTGTCGCGGCCACGAACGCGTCCATTTTTACACGAGCCGCGCCACTTGCGATGGTCGCGCGGGCGAGGTCGATGCCGGCCTGTATGGAAGGCGTGACGTCGGCGGTATACAACGCGGCACCCGCGTTCAGGCAAACGATGTCGTGGGGGACGCCCGGGGTGCCGGAAATGGCGTCCAGCAACATGCCCATGGATTCCGTCGAGTCTTCCACGCGGAGATTACGGCTCGATGCCATCGACAGGCCGAAATCTTCCGGTTCGATCTCGTATTCATGCACGGCGCCATCGCGCAACTCGCCCACCATCGTCGCGGCACCCAGCGAAATCTCGTCCATCCCGTCGCGGCCCCATACCACCATGGCGTGCCTGGCCCCCAACGCCTGGAGCACGCGGATCTGGATGCCGACGAGATCGGGATGGAACACGCCCATGAGGATATTCGGGGCACCCGCCGGGTTGGTCAGCGGCCCGAGGATGTTGAAGATCGTACGGACGCCCATTTCACGACGGACGGGCGATACCACCTTCATCGCCGGATGGTGGTTAGGCGCGAACATGAAGCCGATATCGGTCTGTTCCATGCAGACCGCGACCTGCGCCGGAAGCAGGTCGATGCGCGCGCCCAGGGCTTCGAGCACGTCGGCGCTGCCCGATTTGGACGAGACGCTGCGGCCACCGTGCTTGGCCACGCGCGCGCCGGCCGCCGCGGCGACGAACATGGATGCCGTGGAAATGTTGAACGTCGAGGCACCGTCACCGCCGGTGCCGACGATGTCGAGGAAATGGGGATGGGGGCCGGCCTCGACCTTCGCCGAGAGATCGCGCATCACGCGCGCGGCGCCGGTGATCTCACCGACGGTCTCCTTCTTCACGCGCAGGCCGGTCAGGATGGCGGCCGTCATCAGCGGGCTGACGTCGCCGCGCATGATCTGGTGCATCAACTCGATCATCTCGTCGTGGAAGATCTCGCGGTGCTCGATCGTGCGCTGCAGCGCCTCGGAGGGAGTCATCGGCATGGCGCTTTGATCCTTCTTACGCGGCGAGCGGCAACGGCATGCCGAGGAAGTTGCGCAGCAGGTCGTGGCCATGCTGGGTGAGGATCGACTCCGGATGAAACTGCACGCCCTCGATATCGAGCGTGCGATGGCGCAGGCCCATGATCTCGTCGATCGAGCCGTCCTCGCGTTCGGTCCAGGCGGTCACTTCGAGGCAATCCGGCACGGACTCCTTCTCGACCACGAGGGAGTGGTATCGCGTGGCCTCGAACGGATTCGGCAGGCCGGCGAACACCCCCTGCCCGCGATGCCGGACAGGCGATGTCTTGCCGTGCATGATTTCCCGCGCGCGGATCACCTTGCCGCCGAATACCTGGCCGATGGCCTGGTGCCCCAGGCAGACGCCGAAGATGGGCACTTCGCCGGCCATCTCGCTCAGGATGTCCATGGACACGCCCGAATCGTCCGGCGTACCCGGCCCCGGCGAGATCATGATCCGCGACGGCGCCAGTGCGCGGATGTCCGCGATGGTGAGGGCGTCGTTCCTTACGACTTTCACTTCCTGCCCCAACTCGCCCAGGTACTGGACGAGGTTGAAGGTGAAGCTGTCGTAGTTGTCGATCATGAGGAGCACGTGCTTATCCTATTGATTTGCGGAACCATTAAAGGACCGGATAGCCGAAGTATCACGCGTTTGTCAGTCAGTTGACCATTATCCGACTAACCCGCCGGCACGGACAGCCCGGCGTTCGGGCCCTCGGGACGAAGCGTCCGCGCCTGACCAGACCCCCGCCTCGCTTGTCCGCATCTCCCACACGGGCGATCCTAGGTGCCCCCTTTCCCGGAGAACGCCATGCCCTCGCTGGGTGCCGTCACTTTCCTCGTCCGCGACTATGACGAAGCGATCGCCTTCTTCGTCGACGCACTCGGCTTCGACCTGATCGAGGATTCGCCACAAGGCGACGGCAAGCGCTGGGTCACCGTGGCGCCTCGCGGATCGCGCGGGACGCACCTGTTGCTGGCCCGCGCGGTGAACGATGAGCAAAAAGCGCATATCGGCAAACAAGGCGGTGGCCGCGTCTTCCTGTTCCTGCAGACGGACGATTTCGCCGGCGACCATGCGCGCATGCTTGCGCATGGCGTGCGCTTTCGCGAAGAGCCCAGGCACGAACCTTACGGGACGGTCGCGGTCTTCGAGGACATCTACGGGAACGGCTGGGACCTGATCCAGCCCGCATGACACGGGAAACCGCCATGAACGATGCAACGATCCGTATCGCGGTGCTCGACGACTACCAGGATGCCGCCTTGCGTTTCGCGGACTGGTCGCCCCTCGAAGGTCGCGCCGAGGTCACCGTCTTCCGTGATCACGAGGCGGACCACGATGCCCTGGTGCGGCGTCTGGCTCCCTATGACGTCATCTGCGTCATGCGCGAGCGCACGCCGATGACCGCGAATCTCATCGCCGCCCTGCCCCGCCTTCGCCTCATCGCGTCCACGGGCCGCGGCAACGCGTCGATCGACGAGGCGGCCGCCGCCTCGCGCGGCGTGGAGGTGGTCCATACGAACTACTCGTCCACGCCGACCATCGAATTCACCTGGGCCGCCATCCTCGGCCTGGCCCGCGGCATCGCGGACGAGGCCGCTTCGGTACGCGCGGGCGCATGGCAGACGAGCCTGGGCGTGGAACTGCGCGGAAAAACCCTCGGCATCCTGGGCCTCGGACGCATCGGTTCGAAGGTGGCCCGGATCGGCCAGGCCTTCGGCATGCAGGTGATCGCCTGGAGCCAGAACCTCGCCGAAGAAACCGCCGGCGCGCTGGGCGTGCGCCGCGTCACGAAGCACGAACTCCTGGCCCGGTCCGACTTCCTCACCATCCATACCCGCCTGAGCGAGCGCACCCGGGGGATCATCGGGGCGGAAGACCTCGCCGCGATGAAACCCGGCGCCCGGCTGATCAACAGCTCGCGAGGCCCGATCGTCGATGAAGCCGCCCTGGTCGACGCACTGAGCCACGGCCGCCTGGCGGGCGCGGCGATCGACGTCTTCGACGAGGAACCGCTTCCGCCGGCTCACCCCTTCCGTATCCTGCCCAACGTGCTGGCTACCCCGCACATCGGCTACGTCACGGAGGAGATGTACCGGACCTTCTACGGCGATACCGTGCGCAACGTGCTGGACTGGCTCGACCGGCACGCCGCCTGAGTATCGTTCAGGACGAAGCGACCTTCTTCGGCTCGCCCTCGTCGTGATCGTGGCTGTCCTTCGGCTTGATCGTCATCAGTTCGAGCGGCTTGCCGTCGGCCGTGCGCACGCCCCATCCACGCTGCAAGTCCGCAAGGTCGTTGAGTTGTGGGCAAATGGCGTTGGCGCGGGCCTCCAGGCCTTTCGAGCGCTTGTCCATCTCCCGGTCCATGGCCTTGTCCAACGATTCGGCACGCGCTTGTAGCGCCGCCACCTTGCTCGAGTCGCCGGAGAGGGCGGCGGTCACCGCACTGGACGTGACCGAGCCGACCAGCTCACCCACCGAGTCCGATACCGAACCGGCCACCGTCTCGGTCATGCGATCCGACGACCAATGACCCGAGCCGATGCCTTCGTCGATCTCGCGCAATGCCTCGGCCTGCTTGCGCTTCAACTTCTCGAGCATTCCCGCGCGCTGGTCACCCTCGGCGAAGGTCAACGTGACCGACGTCATCGCGGAGAACCCCATTTCCACGCCATCGCGGGCGATGGAAGCGATCTGCGGCATGAGCCGGCGAACGCCATCCTCGTAGCGGCGCAAGGCGTCGGCGTCGCTGCGGGAGACCGCGATGTCCTTGCCATCCACTCGTAACGAGCCATCGTGCAGGAAGACCCGGCCCGGAATGCCGTCCTTGCGATGAAAGGACAGGCCATCGGCCGTGACGTCGACATCGTAGGCCGTGGAATAATCGTGTTTGCAGGTGTCGGTGCTGAAATTGAAGCCTTTCGCCTGCCCCATGGGGGCGGCGAGGACGAGCCCGATGGCAACGGTACCGGCAATCAGTGAATGGCGCATGGTTCTTCTCCCCAGGGAACGGTTGGCTCCGGGTGGGATGCGCCCGGGTCGTCCAAGGTTTAAGCCGATTCGCGCGACACCACATGGGCGAATGGTCATACCCTGACTTCCAGCAGGGTCAGGAAGCGAGGCCCCGTTCACGGGCATATTCGGAAAGCCGGCTGTCATGATCGATGCCCAGCTTGCGCATGGCGTCGCGCTTTTGCCGGCTCACCGTCTTGACGCTGCGACTGAGGCGCTCGGCGATCTGGGTGATGGACATGCCACTCACATACAGGCGCACGACCTCGATCTCCCGGGCGGAGAGCCGCGTCATGTCGGTCGCGCTATGTACGCCGGCCTGGTCGAACTGGCGTCGGATCGTCTCACTGAGATAGGGCCGCCCCGCCGCCGCATGACGCACCGCCACCGCCACTTCCTTGAGTGGCGCCCGCTTGTCGCACAGGCCCAACGCCCCGCGAACACGCATCGTCTGCAGCACCGCCGCGTTGTTCACCATGGTGAGCACGACGATCGGCAGCCGTGGATAACGTCGCCGGATCAGGTCGATCAGCGAAAGCCCGTCACCGTGACGACCTCCAGGCATGGAGAAATCGGTAACGATGACATCGCACGGACGGGAGGCCAGCAGGTCGACGAGTTGATCGCCATTGGCGGCTTCGCCGACCACGACGATATCACCTGCCGCTTCGAGCGCCGCACGGGTACCCATCAGGACCACCGGATGATCGTCGGCAATGATCGTGCGCAAAACCATTTCTTTCCCTCGCCGGCGGATAACTGCTGCCGCTCTCCATGAGATGTGTTACTCGTCGTACCATCGCGGAGATTACAGTAAACATCCGCTCGTGGTCGAAGGAACGCCATGCAGCTCTTGAGAATCCTGGTCAACATTCCGTTCGCGGTTTGCTCATGCGATGCCTTCGCCGACAGCGTCGGCGTGGCGTTGGCGCCGTGCCCGCCAGACAGCGCGTCATCCTGCTTGCCGCTATCCGCGGTCGCGCAGACTCACGAACGAACCCGACGCCTTCCAGCCTCGTTTGCCGACGCTGTTCCCGTCGAAGGCAGCTGCAATGGTCGAGCTACCAGCCCACATATCGCCGTGGGCGTGGATGGACTCGCAAGAGAGGGCGAGATCGCACTGACCGATGCCGAGCGCGAGTGGCTCGCGCACCTGCCCGTACTGCGTGTCGGCATCGATCCCACGTCGGCGCCACTGTCCCTGGTGGACCGGGGAGGGGCGCCTGTCGGCCTGGCCATGGACTATCTCGACGACGCCCTGTCCACGCTCGGCGTCGCCCACGAACCCGTCCGCACGCAGGACTGGGGGGAAACGGTGCGCAGGGCCACCGCCGGAGACATCGATATCCTTCCCGCGGCTTCACCTCGCAACGGCGAGTTGGGAAAGCGTTTCGATTTCACCGCGCCCTACATCGACTTTCCCGTGATGATCGTGACGCGTGACGACATGGCGACCATCGCGGGGCCGGCCGATCTCGGCGGGCACCGTGTCGCGGCCAACATGGCCCAGGGCGCGGTCGCCAAGGCGGTGCATCACCTGCCCTCGGTCGAACCCATCGAGGTACGCGACGCCGCCGAAGGCCTGCGTGCCGTGGCATCGGGACAAGCCGATGCCTATGTAGGCGACATCGCGACCGCGGAATACTTCATGCGCCGCGATCATCCCGCGCGATTGAAGCTCGCGGCGTCGACGGAGGAGCGCGCGGAGCTCTCGATCGCCGTCGACCGGCGGTACGCCCCCTTGATACCGCTGCTCGACAGGGCGCTCGCCCGGATTTCCGAGCGTCGTACGCAGGCCATCCGCAATACCTGGTTACGATCCCACTACACATGGGGAGGGTCCTGGCGGGAAATCGCACGCAAGGCCGGACCGCCGGGTATCGCGATGCTCGTCCTCCTTCTCGCCGTGTCCCATGCGTACATGCGCCTGCGTCGCGAAACACGACGGCGACGATCGAGCGAGGAACGGCTGGCCGACATCACCCGGCATATCCCCGCCGTGTTCTATCGCTTTCGCTATGTCACCGGCGGGCGCATCGAGTTCATCCACGTGGGTGGGAACCCGGAACCCATCTTCGGTATTTCCGTGGATACGTTCCTTCACGACGAGCGCCGCGCGTTCGCACGGATCGACCCTCGCGACCAGGCGCCGCTGCTTGCCGAGGTCGCGAGGGCGGCGAACACCCTCACGCCGATTCACGCGGAGATGCGCATTCGCGGCGTCGCCCCCGAACGCTGGATCGCTTCGCATGCGCTGCCACGGCCCGTTACGGGAGCGGTGGAATTCACCGGCTACTGGATCGACATTTCCGACCGGCATGAACAAGCCGCCCAGTTGGCCGACGCCAGGCAGGCGGCTGAAGAGGCCACCGCGGCGAAAAGCCGGTTCCTCGCCACCATGAGCCATGAGATCCGCACGCCGATGCACGGGCTCATCGGCATGCTCGAAATGCTCCGCGAGACATCGCTGCAAGAGAACCAGCATCACCTGCTCGGCACCGCCGAGTCGTCGGCCGAAGCGCTTCTACGGATACTCGACGACGTGCTCGATTTCTCACGCATCGAAGCCGGTGCCGTCGAGACGGAGCATGCCGCCTTCGATCTTCGCCAGTTGCTCGACGACGTCGTGGCGTTGCATGCCCGGCAGACGGGGCAAAAAGGCCTTTCAGTGGCCGTCCACATCGATGCGCGCCTGGCGCCAGGGGTCATGGGCGACGCCGCGAGATTGCGCCAGGTGTTGCTCAACCTCGTCAGCAACGCCATCAAGTTCACCGCCCGGGGTGGCGTCGATATCACCGTCGACGTGATGGAAGACGCGGAGATGACCCAGAGGGTCCGCATCGACGTGATCGACACGGGCATCGGCGTCGCCCGGGACGATATCGAGCGATTGTTCGCGCCCTTCAGCCAGGCGGAGCTATCGACGACACGCCGCTTCGGCGGAAGCGGCCTCGGCCTGACCATCAGCCGGCACCTGGTGGAACTGATGGGCGGCGATCTCATGATGTCGAGCGCGGTTGGCGAGGGTACCCGACTGTCGATCGTGCTCGAGATGGAGCGATCACGACACGTCGCCAGCAGCAAGGCCGCGGGCGCGACAACGGTCGCCATGCCGTCTGCAAAAGCGGCTGCCCTCGACGTACTCGTGGCCGAGGACAACGCGACGAACCGGCAGTTGGTCGCGGCACAACTGACGCGTCTCGGCCATCGTTATGAGTTGGTCGCGGATGGCGCGGAGGCGCTCGCCCGCGCATCGTCACGCCGATTCGATGTCTTGTTGACCGACCTGCACATGCCCGTGATGGACGGCTATGCGCTCACCCGCGCACTACGCGAGCAGGGTTCGTCCCTTCGCATCGTGGCGGTCACCGCGAATGCGCTTCCCGGCGAGGACGATCGCTGTCGCGCTTCGGGCATGGACGGATTCGCAACGAAGCCCTTGCGATTGACCGAGCTAGGCACGTTGCTCTCACCCGGCAGGAAGGATGATTCCACTCACTCGCCATGTGACCTGGATGCATGGCGGGAAACCTATGGCGATCTCACCCTGCTGCCTCTCATGGTTGCCCGGTTCGAGACGGCCGTACGCGACGACATGGCGGAAATCGCCGCCCTCGGCGACCCGGCCACCGCGGCGGATTGGGTACATCGTGTCCTCGGCGGCATGCGCGTTTTCGGCCCATCGGTCGAGGCTGCGTTAGCGGAACACCTGGAAAACGAACTTCGCGGCGCCGATGGCGCGGCCGCCATGCATCGTTTACCCGAACTCGCATCGGCGATAGAGGGCTATGCCTTGCAACTGCGGGCCGCGGTGGACGCACCTCAACGCACTGAGGATATGCTCAAAAATTAGTGCGAATTTTCAGACTAGTCCGATAGCTTCGCGCCGATGACCTCGTCATCCTGACCACAGCACGCCTTCAGGCGTCCGGCGGAGGACGAGGCATGAACGAACACGCAATCGAATATCACATCGCGGACATAGGCGAGACCTGGGGCATCTTTCGCGAGGGCGTGCAGATCGCCGTGCGCTCCGATCCTGCGGACGCGATCGCCTTCGCCAACTTCTTCGCCGATCGCGAAACACTGATGTCGGCATTCCCCGTCCGCGTTTCCGCCGACATCCACTTGCACCGCACCCTGCACGAGATACGTCTCGCCGCCTAGGCGATGCGTCAGCGCCCCGCGGCGCTGCCGAGGTTGGTCATGTCGAGATGCAGCAGGCGCAAGCGCGCGATATGCCGGCCGACCATCGCGCGGTCACCGGAACTCGCCTCGAGGCGAAGGAAGGCATCCAGCAGACGACGCTCCATCTGCTCCAGCGTCCGGATATACGTGACATCGGGATCATGTGACAGCTTTACCGACGCTTCCATCATGGTTCGCCGCACACCGCTCATGGGCCCACCCGCCGTCGCCGGGCGCACGCCTGCGGAGGACACTTCGTCCTGAAGGTCCGTCGCGATGGCGGTCAGGGAAGCGGCGGATTCCTCCAGAATGGTCTTGAGTCCTGGCTCACGAACGCCACGTGCGGCCTGACGATAGAGGTCGCGGTCTGCAATCACTCGCCGGATCAGGCCGTTTACCACACGGGTCGAGTTGCGTTCCATGGAGCAGCACGTTAGTCCCGTCGGACTTAGCCGGCCTTAAACGCGCCGGGCGCCGGTCAGCCGGCGGTCAGCCGCCTGGTTCGAGCAAAAGCAAGGGCCTGCCGGTGGCATCGTGCAGACCCGACTGCAGGTCGCCCAGCTGCCGGATCGATGGACACAACGCCTGGATGCGTGGCTTGAGCGCCGCTTCGAGCCGAGCCACCACGCGAGCCTGGCCACCGGTGGATACGGACGCAACGCGGTCGCGCAGCGCCGCCGCTCCCTGCAGGTCGCCGTTCATCGCCAACCCCATGGCCTCGCTGCCGACGTCCTGGGTAAGGATGGGTGTCACATCGGACACGATTTCCTGCGCATAGGCACGCATCGCATCCTCCTGCCAGTCGCGCGTGCTCTGGCTGGCGGCGATGCGCCGCTTGATGTCCGCCACACGGGCATTCAACACCCGGTCGAGTTCGCCGCTGCCCGCCGCGCCCGGGGCAGCCGTGGCGGCTTCGTCCCGCACGGCACGTGCGGCGAGGTCGACACCATCGTTCGCGATCGCCTTGACCTTCGGAACCAGCGCCCGGACGTTGCGTTCGAAAAGGGCGACGCGGTCCTGCTCATCGGGTCGAAGCGATACCGCCCGCCCGTCGGTCGTCAGGCTGCCGTCTTGCATGCGCACGCTGCGCGGAGCCGCATCGGCGCGTTCGAACACGAGGCTGTCCGGCCGCACCGTCAGGTCATACGTGCTGGCCACCTGGCAGGTGGTGCCCAGGTCCTGGGCCGCCACCCCACCTGCAAGGCAGGTGGCGATGGCGAAGACGAGCAGGCGTGGTGTCATGGCGGGTCCCGGCGGAAAACGCTTCGATAGCCGGCGGCGAACGAATGCCGGCTGAACCGAACCGATCAGAACGCGGGCTGGGCGAACTGCTGGCGTACCGACACGCTGCCGAGTATCCACGACAGCCAGGCCAGCACGGGAACCGAAACGACCTTGAGCACCAGGCCGATCAGCAGGATCGTGCGGTGTTTCTGTCCGGCCGCCAGCAGGTCCGCCGGCAGTCCGGTCTGGGAAAGGACCGTGCCGAGCTGGCTCCACTGGTCGAACGAAACCCACGCGGTGTAGGCGGCCCAGACCAGCAGCAACAGGGCTACGACCCGCATCGCGCGTCGCCCCCATTCACGCCAGCGCAGCGTTCCGAGGCTCAAGGCCATCACGACGAAAGCCGCCAGCGCATAGGCGAGCGACCACAGCAGGCCGATGCGCGGGTCGCCCGCGCCCGCGGCGATCGCTTCGGCGCTCACCGCACCCACCGCATGGGCGAAGAGTACCGAGGCATAGGTGTTGATCACGAAGCCGGCGGCGGCGAGCAGCATCACCAGCCAGACCACGATGCGCCACGGAGCGAAGGGACGGGCGCGCCTGGCACCCTTGGCGGCCTGGAACACGATCAGGCGCCCGCTTTCTTCAGCGCGGCGAGATCGGCCAGGACCTGGCCCGAGTTCTTCTCGGGATCGACATCCTTATAGACCTTGACGATCTTGCCGGCCGGGTCGATCAGGAAGGTCTCGCGCAAGGCGTACTTGGTATCGCCATGGCTGGTAAGCACGGCGTACTTCGTGGCGACGGCGCCGTCCGGGTCGGACAGCAGCGGGAACGGCACGTGGTACTTCTCGGCGAACTCCGCATGCGACTTGACGTCGTCCAGGCTCACGCCCAGCACCACCGCGCCGGCCTTGTGCAGCTTGGCGATGTCGTCACGGAAGGTGCAGACCTCGGTGGTGCAGCCGGCGGTGAAGTCCTTCGGGTAGAAATAGAGGACGAGCCACTTGCCCTGCTCGGTTTGCAGGGTGTGCCATTCGCCCTTCTGGTCCTGCAGGCGGAAATCGGGGGCTTTCTCGCCCACCACGGGGCTGGAAGCCCAGGCGGCGGCGGAGACGATGCACAGGGCGATGAGGCTGAGGAGGCGGCGCATGGAGGAACCTCGATGGGTGGGGATCGCGGTGAGTGTACTCGCGAGGCTCCCAAGGTTGCGCCCGCCACGCCGGAACGCAAGGTGGACAAAAAAAGAGCGCCTCCTTGGAGGCGCCCTCGAGACCACCACGCGCCGGTTGTTACTTCCGCGCGATCTCGAACTTGCTGACGTCCACGCCGAGGTTGAAACCGCGGCCGGTACCGGTGACGGCAAGGGACACCTCGCCCTTGGTCATCGCCAGGCTCTCGGCGCTCTTCACCGCGCCCGCATTGGCGCCGGCCGTCGCGTAGTCGCCGAAGATCTCGTTGATGTTCTTGACGTTGGTGAACTCGCCCTTGCCGTTCTCGATGCTGAACTTGCCGGCCGTGATACCGCCACCGCGGATGTGGATCATCACGGTCGCCGACTGGCCGTTATCGCAACGCACGTGACCCTGGCCATCGGCACGCTTGTAGATCGCGGCCCAGCCGCTCGTGCTGAAGGTCATGTGGCACTTGGTACCGCCCTCGGCAGCCTGGGCGGGCTGGACCGTAAAAGCACCTGCCGCCGCCAGAACCAGGGCGGCCATACCCGTGATGCGCTTGATCATGTTCGTTTCTCCGTTGAAAGGTGGCAGGGAACTGCGAGGCGGATTCTCCACTCACGAATGTGAAGAAACACGGAGCGCCCGACCAGCCGTTCAGGAACGGCCCGGCTAGATGGACGGCGGGTGAATTGGCCCCCTGGAACGCCGCCATGGTCCTAATATCGAGCCGTATCCGCTCGATGGAGGATTCCCCCATGCCCAAGAACATCCTGGTCGGCTACGACGGTTCGGAAACCGCCCGCCGTGCCTACCTTTTCGCCCTGGAACTGGCGGCCTGCTCCAAGGCGAAGGTCCACGTGGTCTCGGTGATGCAGGTGGACAACGGCGCCGACACGTCCGCCCTGATGATGACCGACATCCTGGAGGAGCGCCTGGGCGGCCTGCGCGAGGAGATCGCCGCGCTCGGCCAGCCCCCCGGCGTGCCCGTGGAGGTCGAGCTGGTACACGGCAGCCCCGGCGACGCCCTGCTCTCCTTCGTCGCCGGGCACGGCGTGGACCACATCGTCATAGGCCACACCGAGCGGGGCGCGCTCGCCCGCTGGCTGGTCGGGTCGACCTCCACCGATGTCCTGGCCAAGGCGCATGTGCCGGTGACCGTGGTGCGTTGACGCGCCGCCTTTGTCACAATCCCGTCATTGTGCCCCCGGGCACCAAGACCTGTGATCGAGGAACCTTCCGCAGTGAGCTACGCCTCCACCTTGCCATGGACGCTCGAAAAACTGGACCTCTCGCGCATCGACGTGGAGAAGGTCAGGCACAACGAAGATCTTTTCCTGCTCCTGTGCAGTTCGTCCTTCGTCGAAAGCGGCTCGGACCTGTACACGCACAACCTCGTCGACCACTTCGCCGGTGACGAGGAACTGCAAGGCTGGCTGCGCGACCATTGGGAGCACGAGGAGATGCAGCACGGCCGGGCACTGGCCGCCTACGTGCGCCACGTCTGGCCCGATTTCGACTGGGACGCGGGCTTCAAGGCCTTCTTCGCCCATTACGGCTCGGTCTGCACGTCGGAGGAACTGGAGCCGAACCGCGGGCTGGAACTGGCCGCGCGCTGCGTCGTGGAGACGGGTACGGCGAGCCTGTACCGCGCGCTCAACGAGGTCACCGACGAACCGGTGTTGCGTGAACTGACCAACTACATCAAGAGCGACGAAGTGCGCCATTACAAGCACTTCTACCAGCACTTCCGCATCTATCGCGAGCGCGACGGCATCGGCCGCCTGAGCACGTTTCGTACCTTGCTCAAGCGCCTGCGCGAGATCAAGAACGAGGACAGCGACATCGCGCTGCGCCACGTCTTCAACGTGCGCTATCCGGACAAGGCCCAGGACGACGCGGAATTCCGCCGCGTCACCTCGCGCGCGGAAGGCCTGCTCAAGCGGCACATTCCCGCCGAGATGACGGTGAAGATGCTGCTACGCCCGCTGGACCTGCCGCCGCGGGTGAACTCGATGCTCGAGTGGCCGCTGACGCGGATCACCGAGAAGCTGTTCCTGCACTGAGGTCATTTCTTCTTCGGCAGGGGCGTCCACTTGTCCGGATCGAAGCCGCCGGTCTCGAAGACGAGGGTGGTTTCGCCGCGGCTGATCGTCACCACGTCGATGGTCAGCCGTTTGGTCCGGGCCAGGTCCTTGAGGAACTGCGCGTCGTTGCGGAACAACAGGGCCGGTTCACCGGTCGGCGGGCGGAACGCCTTGATCGTCTTCGCCTTGCCGTCGAACGTGGCCTTCAGCGAGCAATCGCCCTTGCAGACGAAGCCCTTCCCGGTCGCGGCATAGAGGAAGACGCTCTGCCCCCAGTCGGTATGCCGGCGAAGGATCAGGCGCACCGTCTGCTCGCCCGTCGGCCGCGAGGACTGGATGGTGGCCGTGCTCTGCGTGCCGCCCTGCATGGGCGAGGTCTGGTAGAGCCACAGCGCGGCGAGGCGGGCTTTCTCGCTGGCCGCCTTGTAATTGGCTTCGAGTTCGTCGAGGGTCTTCTTTACTTCGGCCGCCGCGGGCGTGTCCGGGTATTTGTCGATGATTTCATGGCCCAGTTGCACCGCCGGGCCATCGTTGTGCAGCTTCAGCAGTTGCTGGTAGGTCTCCAGCTTCTTCGCGGCCTCCGCGGCCTGGTCGTTCGCGGCCGAAACCGGCGCGGCGGCTTGCTGGTCCTGCGATGAGGAACACGCCGTGGCAAGGACGGCGATGGCGAGGAGGATGGCGATACGTCGCATCATCTTGCGATTCCTGCTGGAAAGCCCCTAGCTTCGCCGCTCGATGCCGCGCCTGGCAAGGCGCGGCGTAAAATGCGGGGACGCCCCAAGGATTCCCCATGCCTTCGCCCACCACGGAAGCGGTCTCGCTCCTGCGCCATCGCGCCTTCCTGCAATTCTGGTTCGCCAAGAACGCCTCCAGCTTCGGTTTCCAGATGATGTCCGTCGCCGTCGGCTGGCAGATCTACGAACTGACCCACCGCGCGTTCGATCTTGGCCTGATCGGCCTCGCGCAGTTCGTGCCATCGGTGTTGCTGGCCCTTCCGGCAGGCCATATCGCCGACCAGTTCGACCGGCGCCGCATCGTCACGGTATGCCAGGCGATCGAATGGATCGCCATTGCCTTGCTGGCCGGATTCAGCCTGTCGGGCCATCTGACCGAGACGGGCATCCTCGCTCTGGTCTTCGTGGTCAGTGTCGCCAAGGCTTTCGAATTCCCCGCGCTCCAGTCGATGCTGCCCGCGCTCGTTCCCACCCACGTGCTTCCCCGCGCGATGGCCGCCAACGCCTCGGCGGGGCAGGCCGCGATGATCGCCGGACCGGCGCTGGGCGGCTTGCTCTACGTGGCTGGCGCCGCCACCGTCTATGGCGTCTCCGCGTTGCTCTACCTCGTGGCACTGACGCTGATGTCGCGCCTGGCCTACGACCACCTGCCGCCACGACGCGAGCCAGCCACCCTCAAGACCCTGTTCGCCGGGGTGCACTTCATCCGCCGCCGGCCGGCCGTGTTCGGCGTGATCTCGCTCGACCTCTTCGCCGTGCTGCTCGGCGGCGCGACGGCCCTGCTGCCGATCTTCGCCAAGGACATCCTGCACACCGGCCCGTGGGGCCTGGGCATCCTGCGCGCCGCGCCGGCGGTCGGCGCGTTGCTGATGTCGGTATGGCTGGCCCGGCATTCGCTGGAACGCCGGGTCGGGCCGATCATGTTCGCCTCCGTCGCGGGCTTCGGCGTCGCCACGCTCGTCTTCGCGCTCTCCACCACCCTCTGGCTGTCCGTGGTCGCGCTGTTCGCCCTGGGAGCCTTCGACATGGTCAGCATGGTGATCCGTGGCGCGCTGGTGCAACTGGAAACGCCGGACGACATGCGCGGACGGGTGAGTGCGGTCAACGCCATCTTCGTGAACACGTCCAACCAGCTCGGCGAGTTCGAGTCCGGGCTGCTGGCGGCCGCCGTGGGCGCGGTGAACGCGACCCTGGTCGGCGGCATCGGCACGCTCGTGGTGGTGGGCTTGTGGATATGGTGGTTCCCTTCCCTGCGCCGCCGGCAGGGCCTGGTGTCGGACCCGGAGCCGGTCGAGGGCGCCAGCGGCACGATCTGACACGGCGCCGGAAACGTGCTATTAGGTGGACGTCTATACCTCCAAAGGGTGAGGGTCCACCATGAAGCGCTTGCTCGTCGCCGTCCTCGTCATGTTCGCCGCGCCGGCCTTCGCCGCGCATGGGTCACCCTCCAGCCTCGATGCCGCGCTCGCCCAGGGCAAGCGTGAGCACAAACCGGTGCTGATCGATTTCCAGGCCGTGTGGTGCTACTCCTGCTACTACATGGCCAGCCATGTCCTCAACGGCAAGGAATGGGACGACCTCGAAAGCAAGGTCGTGTTCTACGAAGCCGACGCCGACAAGCCCGCCGACCAGGCATGGATGAAGAAGCTCAACGTCCACTTCCTGCCGACCTACGTGGCGATCGGGCCCGATGGCGAGGAGCTCGGGCGCATCCTCGCCGAACGGCCCCGTGACAAGTTCTATCCCGAGGTCGCGGCCCTCCTTTCCGGCGATGCGCGACTGTCCAAGCAGAAGTCCGACGCCGCCAAGGGTTCGATGGCCGCGGTGGCCGACGTGCTGGATACCTACCAGCAGCGCTACCAGGGCAACGAAGGCATCGCCTGGTTCGACACCCTGCCGGCGATGGTGCGCAACGTGTCGGACAAGGACAAGCGCGTGGCCTTGGCCAAGCAGCGCCTGCTCCTGCTGCAGGCGAAGGATCGCAAGGACGACAAGGGCATCGCCGAGGCCGCCACCCGGGTCCTCGCCGGCAACATCGGTTGCGAGCGTCCCTACGTGCTGGACGACCTCATCGGCGCCACCGAATCGCAGCACCCGGATTCCCGGCAGTCGGCGCTCGCGCCGCAACGGACGCCCTACGAGCAGTTCCTCGCCACGCAGGTATTCACCGCCACGCCCGCATGCGCCGACCAACGCAGCGCGGTATTGACGGCGGCGGACCTCGATGCGGCGCTCGGCGACCACGCCGCCGAACAGGCCGTGCTTCGCAAGGCCATCGACCTCAGCCGTGAAAAGCTGCACGGCGATCTGAAGAGCGACCGCAACCTCGCCGATAACTTGCGCGTATACCTGGTCCGCGCGAAGGCGGGCGACGAACTGGATACCCTCGAAAAGCAGCTGATCGCGGCCTATCCGGACGACTACGTCTACAACTACCGCTACGGCCGCCGCCTCGTCGAGGGCGGCAAGCCCGCCGAGGGCCTTCCGTACCTCGACGCGGCATCGAAGAAGGCGTATGGCGCGAATCGCTTCGCGGTCGCGACGTATCAGGTGAAGGCTTTGCGCGCCTTGCATCGCGACGACGAAGCACGCAAGCGCGTGGCCGATACCGTCGCGGCGGAAGGCAAGGCGTTTCCCGAACAGACGAAGAAATTGCAGGAGGCGTTGGCCGCGGCGGGTTGATCGGTTCGGGCTCCCTGTGAGCCATGCCGCATCCCCGCTGCTAACCTGCGCATACCTCCCGGTCCGAAGCAGCCATGATCGTCATTCATCATCTGAATAATTCGCGGTCCCAGCGCGTGCTCTGGCTGCTCGAGGAACTCGGCCTGCCGTACGAACTCGTGCGCTACCAGCGCGACCCGAAGACGATGCTGGCCCCGAAGGAACTTCGCGCCATCCATCCCCTCGGCAAATCGCCGGTGCTGGTGGACGGCGACATCACCCTGGCCGAATCCGGCGCCATCGTCGAATACCTGGTCGGGCGCTACGGCGAGGGGCGGCTCAAGCCCGCCGCGGGCACGCCCGATGCGCTGCGCTACAGCTACTTCCTGCATTACGCGGAAGGGTCCGCCATGCCCCCGCTGCTACTCAAGCTCGTGTTCATCCGCATGGAATCGGCCCCCGTGCCCTTCTTCGCCAAGCCCATCGCCCGCATGCTGGCACGCGGCGCGCAGAAGGCCTTCGTCGACCCGCAGATCACACTGCACCTCGACTACCTGGAGGGCGAAATCGGCAAGACCGGCTGGTTCGCAGGCAATGAATTCAGCGCGGCGGACATCCAGATGAGCTTTCCCCTCGAGGCGGCGTCCAGCCGCGCGACGCTCGACGCCACCCGCCCGGGTTTGCACGGATTCCTCGAACGTATCCATGCCCGCCCCGCTTATCGAAGGGCATTGGAGCGGGGCGGCGATTACGACCTCGTCCGTGCCCGGCCAGGCTGAATCCCTCTTCAACCCTCGTGCGCCTGTTTACATCACGCTCACGAGGCGGACCGCAAAGTCGCTTTCCAACAGTAACGTTGTAGAGGGAGCCATCCGATGAGCAGAAACCGCGAATTCGCGCGTCAGGTCGAGAGCGCCGTCAACGGTGTATCGGGTCGCGTCCGCCAGTACGCCGACGAGGCCTCGGGCGTCGGCAACGACCTGCTCGAACGTAGCCGCCGGGTCACGAACAAGTTCGCGAAGCGCAACAGCATCAGCGGCCAGCGCATCCGCTACCTGGCCGAAGATGTCGCCGACGAAGCAACCTACCAGTACCGCAAGCTGCGCAAGCAGGTACGCCGCAACCCGGGGCTCACCATCGGCATCGCCGCCGCGGCGATCGGCAGCTTCCTGCTGATCCGCCACGTGCTGCGCGAGGACGATTGACACCCGTCGTCAGGGCTAGCGACAGGAAAGGCCGGGAGCGATCCCGGCCTTTTTTTGGTTCACTTCACCGGATGCTGTTCGACCACCTTGTCGACATGCCATGTCACGCGTGACGCATCCTCGGGGGCGTCCTTCGCGTGCACCTCGGTGATCTTCAGCAGGTATTCGTTGCCTGGCTGCCAGTCGAAGCCCTCGATCGGCACGTAGGTCAACTGCCAGGCGTCCGTGGCCTCTTCGCGATACTGGAAGCACTCGGTCTTCATGACGCCGTTCGTGCACGGCGCCTTCGTCGCGGCGATGTACAACAGGCGGGAACGCGAACCGTGATCCGCCGGCGCCGTGGCGCACGCGGCCAGGCTCAAGGCGATGGCGGCAAGGAAGGCTAGGCGCATGGCGTGTATCCGCGTTCGTCGACAAATCGATAGATAACAGGATACCCATCGACACCGCGTGATGCGAAAACGACGAAGGCCGGATCGCTCCGGCCTTCGTTAACATTCCATCGCGCTGGCGGTCAGACCGTCATCGGATTCGGCTTGTCCATGTCGAGCTTGTATTCCTTGATGGCACGGCTGACGTCCTTGGCGTTGACCTTGCCGTCCTTCGCCAGGGCGGCGAGGGCGGCGTGCGCGATCCAGTAGCGGTCCACCTCGAAGTGGCTGCGCAGGTTCGCACGTGTGTCGCTGCGGCCGAAACCGTCCGTACCCAGCACCGTGTAACGCATGCCGTCCGGCATGAAGGCGCGGATCTGGTCGGCGAATTCACGGACGTAGTCGGTGGCGGCGACGGCGGGGCCCTGGCGGTCCGACAGCAACCCGGTGACGTACGGCACGCGCTGCGGGCTTTCCGGATGCAGGCGGTTCCAGCGCTCGGCGTCGAAGCCTTCGCGGCGGACTTCCGAGAAGCTCGGCACCGACCAGATGTCCGAGGTCACGCCGAAATCCTTCTCCAGCAACTCGGCGGCCGCGATCACTTCGCGCAGGATCGTGCCCGACCCCATCAGCTGCACGCGCGGCTCGTTCTTCTTCGCCTTGCCACCGTCCTTGAACAGGTACATGCCCTTGACGATGCCTTCCTCGCTGCCCTTGGGCAGGTCGGGGTGGGCATAGTTCTCGTTCATCACGGTGATGTAGTAGTAGACGTCTTCCTGCTCCTGCATCATGCGGCGCGTGCCGTCCTGCAGGATCACCGCCAACTCGTAGGAGAAGGTCGGATCGTAGGAGATGACATTCGGGATGGCGCCGGAAAGCAGGTGCGAATGGCCGTCCTCGTGCTGCAGGCCCTCGCCGTTGAGCGTGGTACGCCCCGAGGTGCCGCCGATGAGGAACCCGCGCGCGCGCATGTCGCCTGCCGCCCAGCACAGGTCGCCGATGCGCTGGAAACCGAACATCGAGTAATAGATGAAGAACGGCAGCATCGGCACGTTGCTGATGCTGTAGCTGGTGGCCGCGGCGAGCCAGGCACTCATGCCGCCGGCTTCGCTGATGCCTTCCTGGAGTACCTGGCCCTTCTGGTCCTCACGGTAGTACAGCAGCTGGTCGGCGTCCTGCGGACGATACTTCTGGCCGAACGGCGCATAGATACCGATCTGGCGGAACATGCCTTCCATGCCGAACGTACGGGCCTCGTCGGCGACGATCGGCACGAGACGCGGACCGAGTTCCTTGTCGCGCAGCATGAGGTTCATGCCACGGACCAAAGCCATGGTCGTGGAGATCTCGCGATCGCCGGTGCCCTTGGTGATCTGCTCGAAGGATTCGAGCGTCGGCGCCTTGAACGACTGGTCGGCCTTGCGGCGACGCTGCGGCAGCGAACCGCCGAGCGCGCGACGGCGCTCGAGCATGTACTGCACTTCCTCCGAGTCCTTGCCGGGGTGGTAGTAAGGCACCTCGTCGAGCTTGTCGTCGGACACCGGGATGTTGAAGCGATCGCGGAAGGCGCGGATCGCGTCGGTATCCATCTTCTTCTGGTTATGAGCCGGGTTCTGCGACTCACCCGCGGCACCCATGCCGTAGCCCTTCACCGTCTTGGCGAGGACGACGGTCGGCATGCCCTTGGTGTTCACCGCCGCGTGGTAGGCCGCATAGACCTTATGCGGATCATGCCCACCGCGGTTCAGGCGCCAGATGTCGTCGTCGGACATGTTGGCCACCAGTGCGGCGGTTTCCGGGTACTTGCCGAAGAACTTCTCGCGCGTATACGCGCCGCCGAAGGCCTTGCATGCCTGGTACTCGCCGTCGACGGTTTCCATCATCAGCTGGCGCAGCTTGCCCGTGGTGTCGCGGGCCAGGAGCGGGTCCCAATAGCTGCCCCACACCACCTTGATCGCGTTCCAGCCGGCACCGCGGAAGACACCTTCCAGTTCCTGGATGATCTTGCCGTTGCCACGCACGGGACCGTCGAGGCGCTGCAGGTTGCAGTTGATGACGAAGATGAGGTTGTCGAGGCCTTCGCGGCCGGCCAGCGAGATCGCGCCGAGCGACTCCGGCTCGTCCGACTCGCCGTCGCCCATGAAGCACCAGATCTTGCGATCGCTCTTCGGGATCAGGCCGCGATGTTCGAGGTACTTCCAGAACTGCGCCTGGTAGATCGCCTGGATGGGGCCGAGGCCCATCGACACGGTCGGCACCTGCCAGTAGTCCGGCATCAGGTAGGGATGCGGGTAGGACGACAGGCCGCGGCCCTTGCCTTCCACTTCCATGCGGAAGAGGTCGAGCTGGTCTTCGCCGATACGGCCTTCCAGGAAGGAACGCGCGTAGACGCCCGGCGCCGAATGGCCCTGGTGGAACACCAGGTCGCCCGGATGGTCGGCGCTCGGGGCGCGCCAGAAATGGTTGAAGCCCACGTCGTACAGCGTGGCCGACGAGGCGAAGCTGGAGATGTGGCCGCCGAGGTCACCCGGCTTGCGATTGGCGCGCACGACGGTGGCCAGCGCGTTCCAGCGGATCAGCGAGCGGATGCGCCATTCGATCGCGGCATCGCCCGGGCTGCGCGCTTCCATGTGCGGCGGGATGGTGTTGACGTACTCCGTGGTCGGGTCGAACGGCAGGTAGCCGCCGGCACGACGGGTGGAGTCGACCATGCGCTCCAGCAGGTAATGCGCGCGCTCGGTGCCGTCGTGGTTGATGACGGCGTTGAGCGACTCGACCCATTCACGGGTTTCGGTGGGGTCGAGGTCCTGGTGAAGGATATCGTCGATCTGGTCCATGGATGCTCCGCTCGCGCGTGACGCGCGCTCATGGGGACTGAAGAAGCCCGCTGGGGTGGCGGGAAAACCTTTCCATGATAACTCAAGGTTTCCGCATACGCGGCGGTATGGGGGGTTTGGATCGTGGCAAGTTGGGTTCTGGTGGGGGTTCGGTGGGTTTCGCCCACCGCCCGCCAATCAATCAGTTACGACAGTTCGCGGCTTCCCCGCCCGGATCTGCGCCTCGACACAGGCCACTGAGGTCATGTTGACCACCCGGCGCACCGTGGCCTGCGGCGTGAGGATGTGGGCCGGCTTGGCCACGCCCATCAGGATCGGGCCGATGACCACGCCGTCGCAGAGCACGCGGACCATGTTGTAGGCGGTATTGGCCGCGTCGAGGTTGGGGAAGACGAAGACGTTGGCCTTACCTTCCAGGCGCGAGTTCGGGAAGATCCGCTCGCGCAGTTCCGGCGTCAGGGCCACGTCCGCCTGCATCTCGCCCTCGACCTCGAGGCGGGGGACTTTCTCCCGGATGATTTTCAGCGCGTCGCGCATCTTGCGGGCGCTGCGCGTCTCGCGCCCCCCGAAATTCGAGTGCGAGAGCAGCGCGATCTTCGGCTGGATGCCGAACAGCTTCAGGCGGATGGAGGCCTGCAAGGTCGCCTCGGCGATCTGCTCCGCGCTGGGGTCGTCCTGCACATAGGTGTCGAGGAAGAAGAACGTGCCCTTCTCCGTCGCCACGGCCGCCATCGCCGACGCCTCGGCGATGCCGTCGTCCAGGCCGATGATGTTGGTGATGTATTCGAGCTTGCTGTGGTACGTGCCCACCAGCCCGCAGATCATCGCGTCGGCTTCACCGCGCTCGACCATCAGCGCGGCGATCACGGTCGGCCGCGAGCGCACCACCGCCTTCGCGGAGGCGGGCGTCACGCCCTGGCGCTCCATGACCGAGTGATAGAGGCGCCAGTAGTCCTCGAAACGGGGATCGGAATGGATGTTGCACATCTCGAAGTCCACGCCCGGCTTCAAGCGCAGGCCCGCGCGCGCGATGCGGCGTTCGATGACGTCCGGACGGCCCACCAGGATCGGCCTGGCCAGCCCCTCGTCCACCACCGTCTGCACGGCGCGCAGCACGGTCTCTTCCTCGCCCTCGGCGTACACCACGCGCTTGGGGTCGGCCTTGGCGCGGTCGAACACCGGCTTCATCAGGAGACCGGTGCGGAAGACGAAACTGGTCAGTTTCTCGATGTAGGCGGGGAAATCCTCGATGGGCCGCGCGGCCACGCCGGAATCCATCGCCGCCTGGGCGATCGCCGGCGGCAACTGGATCAAGAGACGCGGATCGAACGGCTGCGGGATCAGGTATTCCGGCCCGAAGCTCGGCGGCTTGCCGCCGTAGGCACGCGCGCTCACGTCGGAGGCCTCGCGGCGCGCAAGCTCCGCGATCGCCTTCACGCAGGCGACCTTCATCTGCTCGTTGATGACCGTGGCGCCGACATCCAGCGCGCCGCGGAACAGGTAGGGGAAGCACAAGGCGTTGTTGACCTGGTTCGGGTAGTCCGACCGGCCCGTCGCCATGATGCAATCCGGACGCACGGCCTTCGCATCTTCCGGAAGGATCTCCGGATTGGGATTGGCCAGTGCGAAGATGATCGGTCGCGCGGCCATCGTGGCGACCATCTCCGGCTTAAGGATGCCGCCGGCGGAAAGGCCCAGGAAGATGTCGGCACCCTCGACGATCTCGGCCAGCGTGCGCTTGTCGGTGTCGCGCGCATAGCGCTGCTTGTCCGGGTCCAGGTCGGTGCGCCCCGTGTGCAGGACGCCGTCCCGATCGAAGGCGAGGATGTTTTCCTTCCTCATGCCCAGCGTCACCAGCATGTCGACGCAGGAGATGCCCGCGGCACCCATCCCGGTGGTGGCGAGTTTCACGTCCTCGATCTTCTTGCCTGTGACCAGGAGCGCGTTGATGACGGCGGCGCCGACGATGATCGCGGTGCCGTGCTGGTCGTCGTGGAAGACCGGGATCTTCATGCGTTCGCGCAGCTTGCGCTCGACGATGAAGCACTCCGGTGCCTTGATGTCCTCGAGGTTGATGCCGCCGAAGGTCGGCTCCAGGCTGGCGATGATCTCCACCAGCTTGTCCGGGTCCGACTCGTCGATCTCGATGTCGAACACGTCGATGCCGGCGAATTTCTGGAACAACACGCCCTTGCCTTCCATCACCGGCTTGCTCGCCAGCGCGCCGATGTTGCCGAGCCCGAGTACCGCCGTGCCGTTGGAGATCACCGCGACCAGGTTGGAACGCGCGGTAAGCTCGGCGGCCTCGCCCGGATCGGCGACGATGGCATCGCACGCGGCCGCCACACCAGGCGAATACGCGAGCGAGAGATCGCGCTGCGTCAACAGCGAGGTGGTCGGCGTGACCTTGATCTTGCCCGGTCGGGGAAGGCGGTGATATTCGAGAGCGGCTTGCCTCAGTTCCTCGGAAATGGCCATGGGATCCTGTGGGACGTAACGGGAAAAAGGAAAGGCGGACGGGGCGGTGGCGCCGCGACGTAAGCTGCCATGTTAGCACCGCGCCACGCGGTCTCCGCCGTCACCGGTGTGTTGCATTGCGACAAGCAGTGATACCGATTCCGACCTATCAACGGCATGCATACCTGCATTGCCCGGCCGTGCGCCTGCGTACGCTCGGCGGTCCTTCGCCACGCAGGAACCGCCATGCTCCGCCTCACCTTCGTTCGCGCCGTACTCGCAGGCGCCGTCCTTTCCATGCTCCCGGCCGGACAGGCCATGGCGGACACCTCGACGCTCGCGGATCTCAAGAAACGGCTGGCTCGCCTGCCGATGGATGGCGTAACGGCGACGTCGGTGCACCTGCCACTCGGCGACGGCCGGTACAGCCTGTTTCGTGTGCGCGATTCGAAGACGCTGCCACCCGCGTTGGCGGCGAAGTTCCCCGGCTTGCGCAGTTTTCGTGGCATCGACGCCGATGGAAGGACGGTGCGGCTTGACCTTTCACCGGGTGGCGTGAGGATGAGTGTTCGGGATGGACCCCATGAATGGACGATGCGCGCACGCACGACAGCGGAATGGCGCGCGTCGCCTGTCCATGGTGCCGGCGCGCGCCCGTTCGCGGCCGTTGCCGCGGACGCTCGCCGCCTGGTACACCCAGCCGCAGAGCATCGCCCCGCCTCGCGTGGGGGAAGCATCCGTCATGACTTCCGCCTCGCGGTGGCCGCCAGCAGCCGCTACGTGGCCCATTTCGGCGGCACGACGAAGGGAGCCCTCGCGGAAATCGCCCACGTGGTGAACCAGGCGAACGAGGTGTTCGAGACGGACGTAGGCGTGCATTTCACCCTGGTCGCTGGCAACGACAGGTTGATCCGCTCCCGGCCGTCCCGCGACCCGTTCAGGCACGAAGATCCCGGTCCCGCGGCCGCCAACCTGATCGATCGTGAGATCGGTGCCGGAAATTACGACATCGGCCATGCCCTCACCGATTACACGGGAGGGGAAAGCCACATCGGCACGTCGTGCAGCGACGCTCGCGACGCCGATTTCCTCGCCACGCACAAAGCCGCCGCCTGGAGCGGACACGCCGATCCCGGGACCGCCGCTTCCGAAGCCATCGGCTTCATGATCCACGTCCTCGGCCGCCAGCTGGGCGCCTGGCCAACCGCCAGCGGATGCCCCGACGCCACGCTCGAGGGCAGGGCGTTCGAACCGGGCAGCGGCAGCACCGCGATGGGCCTCGCACCGTCCAGCTGTGGGCATGAACGTCCGCTCCAGGCGCATGCCGACCGCTACTTCCACGCGGCCAGCCTGGAGCAGATGCAGGACTGGCTGGCATCGCGCGGGGGAGGCTGTGCATTCCGATGGATCAACCCCGCCAGCGCGGCATGGATCGACCCCGTCCCGCTGGCCGGGCAAGCGGTGATCCCCGCACGTACGCCGTTCGTTCTCGACGCGCGCGCCGAGCCCGTCGCGAAGGGCCGGCGATTGAGCTACGCGTGGGAGCAGATGGACCCCTCCATCGGCCGGCGCGACGTGCTGGCAGGGCATGAGGGCGGACCTCTTTTCCGTTCGTTTCCGCCCATGCCGAACGGACGAAGGGTGTTCCCGAGGATGGCGGTGGTGCTCGGCGACGAACCGGCTGGCCCCGAAGAGGCCTATCCAACCACCACGCGCTCGCTCAACTTCCGCCTCACGGTTCGCGACAACGGCGGCGAAGCATCGACGGTCACCCATGCCGACACGCGCCTGCTGGTCGTCGATACCGGCAGGCCATTCGCGGTGCTCGACGACGGCTCGTCGCAAATCGCGTTCGCCGGAAAAACCATGGCCCTGCGCTGGGACGTCGCCGACACGAACCGGGCACCGGTTTCCTGCCACTTCGTATCGATCGACCTCTCGCTCGACAACGGCCGCACATGGTTGGAGCCGGCACTCGCCATCGATGAGCCCAACGACGGCGAGGCACGCTTCTCATTGCCGCCGGATGCAACCAGCGAGCGGGCTCGCCTCCGGGTGAGCTGTGATTGGCGTCCGTTCTTCGCCGTTTCGCCGCGATCCTTCGCCATCCGGCGTATCGCAAGCCGCTGACGCGCCGGACAGGAATCGGCCTACAGATCGCAGGGTGGCAATCAGGTCTCATGAGGCGCCCGACGACGTCGGGTGCCTCCCCGAAAGGATTCCCCATGCACAAATTCCGCCCCCTGCCCCTCGCCATCGCCGCCCTCCTGGCCACTGTCGCCGTCGACGATGCCCTGGCGCGCGAATTGTGGAGCGACGCCACGACGCCGCTCGCCACCAGCACCATGCGAACCGCCACCGCGCAGCCCACGAAATTCCGACGCGTCACCCTGGACGCCGACGCACTGGCCGAGAGCACGCGCGCTTCGCGTGGTTCCGCCCGGCGTGTCGTCGCACTGCCCTTGCCGGACGGCGGCATGACCGACGTCGAACTGGAGGACTCCGCCGTGCTACCACCCGGGCTCGCCGCGCGTTTTCCCGCGCTTGGCAGTCTGAAGGGCCACGATGGCGACGGCCGCCAGGTACGACTCGATATCACCGCCGACGGGTTGTACGCCTCGGTCCGCGACCGCGAGGGCGACTGGATGGTCCAGCCGGAAGCAGCCGGAACGCGCGCAGGACGCTCTCCGGCTCGGTCGCATATCGTCTTCCGACGTGCCGACGCGCCGGCGACCCAGAGACAGGAGCATGACGACGTGATCGATGCCACGGCGGCATTGCCACGGGCGGTCGCGGCACGTGGCAGCGCCACCGCCGTCCTGCGCACGTTCCGCATCGCGATGTCGGCTACCCATTCCTACACGAAACACATGGGCGGCACGGTGGAGGACGGGCTCGCCGGCATCGTTCGCACGGTCAACCGGATCAACGAGATTTTCGAGAACGATCTCGGCGTGCACCTCGTGCTTGCCGAGGGAAGCGACCGGCTCGTGTTCACCACGGCCAGTGCCGATCCGTTCTCCAAGGTCGCTGCAAACGACTGGAAGATGGCACTGCACAACGTGAAGGTCGTCGACGAGGTGCTCGGCAAGGACGCTTTCGACGTCGGGCATGTCATGGACGGACAGCGGAATGCCGGAGTGGCCGGGGCCATCGGCAATACCTGCCAGACTTGGTCGGGCAAGCATGCGGAACGCCAGCACTCCAAGGCAGCGGGCATGACAGGGAGCACGCGGCCCTTCGAGGATGCCTTCCACGTGGACTTCGTCGCCCACGAACTCGGCCATCAGTTCGGTGCCCGGCATACGTTCAACGGTTGCAAAAAGGATGCGCGTGACGAGGGTAGCGCCGTCGCTCCTGGCAGCGGCTCCACGGTGATGGGCTACGCCGGCATTTGCGGCTCGCACGACCTCCAACCGCATAGCGATCCTTACTTCCATGGCACCAGCATCGACCAGATCCAGTCATGGCTCGCAAGTACCGGCGGAGCGTGTGCCAAGGCCCGCGTGAACACGTCGCCCGCGCCCTTGCTGGATACGCAGGACTGGCACCGCCCGATGGTCGTACCTGCTCGCACGCCGTTCCGGCTCACGGGGCTGGCCCGGTTCGCCGACCCGGCCGCGCGCATGACCTATACCTTCGAGCAAACGGACCTCGGCGACATGCAGGAGACGGAAGACGTTCTCACGGATACCGGCTCCGGCCCGCTGTTCCGTTCGCGACCGCCGCATGCGGAGAGTGAGCAGACCTTTCCTTCGATGTCCGTCCTGCTCGGCGACGAACCGGTCGGACGCGGAGACGCGTATCCGGAGACTTCGCGCGAACTCCGCTTTCGCCTGACCGCCAGGGATAACCGCGATTTCCGCTCCCATGTCGTCTCCGCGGATCGCACCGTAAGCATCGTCGATACAGGCAAGCCGTTCGAGGTGACCTTGCCGAAAGCGGGGGCCACTCTTCAACGCGGCAAGGCGCGACAGGTTCGATGGGAGGTGGCCGGTACCGTCGGCGCACCCGTCTCTTGCAGCCGGGTGCAGATCGACCTCTCGCTCGATGGAGGACGCAACTTCCTCGATGTATCGTTGGCGGACAAGGTTCCCAACAAGGGCCGGGCGACCATCACGGTACCCGACAGCGTGCCCACGTCACGCCACGCACGCCTGCGGGTAGGCTGCGCCGATGGACGATTCTTCGCCCTGTCTCCCGGTGAACTCATCCTCCGCTAGCCGGACATCAAAGGCCGAGGGAGATTTCCTCGGCCTCTACGCCAGCCATGTGAATGTGGTTCACGAACAGCGAGAACGCGAGTTTCCCGGCGAGCCCGTGCACGTGCTGCATCCACGGCGGCAGGTAACGTGGCGCCGCTATGTCTCCGCTCTCGAAGTGGGCTTCGAGGCTCATGACATCGTGCAACGCCAGCTTTCCCGCGAACAGGTTGCGCAGGAGGTCCAGGCGTCGCTGGCGCAGCGCCCAGCGGAAGAACGTGTGCACCGCGAGCAAGCCGCTCAGGTACACGTTGTCCTTGGCGAATGCCGATCCACCCGTGAGCGGCACGCCGCGGAAGACACGCTGCGTCGAGTGGAAACTGTCCGCCACGTTTTGCCCGCAATCGCGGAAATAACGGAATACCTCGACGAAATCGGCACCGTTGAGGGCCATGTCGATAGCGAGGATGCGCAGGCTGATACGTTTCAGGCGGGAGATATCGATCGCTCCCGACATCAATTCGGCGAAGACGGCCAGGCCTTCCTGCGTTGCCGTCACGCGCGGCGAGGTGCGCGCAAGCGACGCGAGCACGGGCTGCTCGCGTCCGTTCAACGCGGTTAACGAATGCACGAAAGCCTCGTGCGCCAGCAACTGGTGGCGATCGTATTCGGTGAAGCGCACGCCGCCACGCAGACGGATACGCGTGGCGCCTGCCGCGGCCTTCGCCGTGAGCTCGGGATCGACCTCCACCGAAATGGTGCCTGGCGCGAAGAAGGCGTCCAGCAGCTCCGACATGTCCCGCCGCAGTTCCTCGGCGGGAATGCTGCCGGTGGCATCTTCCGTATCCAGGTCGGCGCCCAGTTCATCCGCCAGGTTCACGAAATACCGCGCGGCGTCCAGATTGCTCCGATTGCTTCCCGGGATGGCGTCCCCGGGTTTGCCGTAGAGCGCGATGGAGGCTTCGGTCACGCCGTTCGTGCCGGCCGCGTCGAGCATGAGGGTGGCGATCCGCCAGGATTCGGCCGTGCGTCGCAGGTATTCGGCGATCGGATGGTCCTCGTCGACCTCCGCCTCGATCGCCTCGAGTTGCGCCCGGGTTTCGCCGAGGTCCGGCGGGCGGTAGCGAATGTCGGGGATCGACAGGCGTCCGGCACCGAACTCCGCGATCAGGCGCTCTTCCACCGAGGCGGGCCAGGAGATCGTGGCCAGGATACGGATGGGGCGGACCGCGGCGAGAAGGCGCTGGTCGAGCGCCGCATAGCGCCGCATCTCGGCCGAAAGGTGGGACGGGGCGACATGAGCATGCATGGGGCCGGATTATAGGCCGATCGACCCACCCGGCCCCACCGGTTCAGCGCGACGAGATGTATTTCTCGCGGCGGATCTGCTGCACGGCCAGCCCATGTTCCTTGAGGGCCGCGAACGCGGCGTCGACCATGTTCGGATTGCCGCAGAGGTAGGCGATATCGGTCTCACCGGACGGCTCCAGCTCGGCCAGCATGTCCTGCACATAGCCCAGGCGGTCGTGTGGCCGCGGATTCGGCCGGGCGCCGCGCGACAGGCACGGGTGGAACGTGAAGCCCTCGTGGGTCCGGGCGAAGGCCTCGAACTCCTCCCCATAGAGCAGTTCCCCCTCGTTGCGCGCGCCGTAGAGGAGCACGAACCGGCAGCCCCGGCTGGCCATCAGGGCTTCCATCTGGGGCAACATGGCGCGGTACGGGGTCACGCCGGTACCGGTCGCGATCAGGATATAGCGCTGGTTCCGGTCCGCCTCCATGAGGCAGAAACGGCCGTAAGGGCCGCTGGCGTCGATCGTGCCGCCCTGCTTCAGCTCGCCCAGCAGCCGGGTCGCGGCGCCTCCTTCGACATAGCTCACCGCTATCTCGATCCGCTCCACCGGGCCGCTGCCGTCGCCCACGGTGCCGACCGAATAGCTGCGCTTGGTGGGCTTGCCGTCGTCGTAGTGGAAGTGCACCTGGAGGAACTGGCCCGGTACGAAGGCCAGCGGCTGGCCATCCACCCGCTCGAAGGACAGGTGCCGCACGGTGGGCGCGAGCATGAAGCTGTCGGCGAGGCGGAGCTGGAATTGTTCGGCCATGGAAAGTCTCTGTTGACGCCGGGGAACGAGGCGGCCCGGCAAAGCCCGGTATAATAGGCGGCTTGTCATCCCGGCGCAGCCCATGACCACTCCCGCATTACACGTCAACGATTTACGCAAGACCTACGGCAACGGCGTGGAAGCCCTCAAGGGCATCTCCCTCACCGTCCAGCCGGGCGATTTCTTCGCCCTGCTCGGGCCCAACGGCGCCGGAAAGTCCACCCTGATCGGCATCCTGTCCTCCCTCGTGAACGCCTCCTCGGGCGAGGCCGAGGTTTTCGGGGTGTCCATCCACAAGAACCGCAGCGAAGCCATGCGGCTGATCGGCCTGGTCCCCCAGGAGATCAACTTCAACCAGTTCGAGAAACCCTTCGATATCTGCGTGAACCAGGCCGGGTTCTACGGCATCGGCCGCGCCGAGGCGTCGGTACGCGCGGAGAAGTACCTGAAGGAGCTCCGCCTCTGGGACAAGGCGCATCACCAGGCGCGGATGCTTTCCGGCGGCATGAAGCGCCGCCTGATGATCGCCCGCGCCATGATGAACGAGCCGAAGCTGCTGATCCTCGACGAACCGACCGCCGGCGTCGACATCGAGATCCGCCGTTCGATGTGGCAGTTCGTCAGCGGCATCAACGCCGCGGGCACGACGGTGATCCTCACCACGCACTATCTCGAGGAAGCGGAACAGCTCTGCCGCAACATCGCGATCATCGACCATGGGCGCATCGTGCAGAACACCACCATGAAGAGCCTTCTCGCCACGCTCGACGTGGAGACCTTCGTCCTCGACGTGTCGAGCGTGCCCGCCTCGCTGCCTGTCCTGCCTGGCGTCGTCCTGCGCGGCATGGACGATCACACCATCGAAGCCGAAATGTCCCGCGCTCACGACCTCAACTCACTGTTCGCCGCGCTGTCGACGCACGGCGTCACCGTCACCTCCATGCGCAACAAGGCCAACCGCCTCGAGGAACTGTTCGTCCGCCTGGTCGAGCACGGCCGGGAGAACGCGGCATGAGCGGTTCGACCAACCTCGTCGCCCTGGGCACCATCGTCCGTCGCGAAATCATGCGCATCATGCGCATCTGGACGCAGACCCTGATTCCGCCGGCCATCACGATGACGCTGTACTTCGTCATCTTCGGCAAGCTGATCGGCAGCCGCATCGGCCAGATGCACGGCTTCACCTATATGCAGTACATCGTGCCCGGCCTGGTCATGATGAGCATCATCACCAACAGCTACGGCAACATCTCCTCGTCATTCTTCGGCGCCAAGTTCGGGCGGTTCGTGGAGGAAATGCTCGTATCGCCGATGCCCAACTGGGTGATCCTGCTCGGCTACGTGACCGGCGCCGTCACCCGCGGCGTCATCGTCGGCGCCCTCGTGCTGGTCATCGCGCTGTTCTTCACCGACCTGCACGTGGCCCATCCCATCACCACCTTCCTCTCGGTCGTACTGGGCGCCACCGTGTTCTCGCTCGCCGGCTTCGTCAACGCGGTGTTCGCCAAGAAGTTCGACGACATCGCCCTGGTGCCGACCTTCGTGCTCACACCCCTGACCTACCTTGGCGGCGTGTTCTATTCGGTGGACCTCCTCGGCGAACCGTGGCGCAGCATCTCGCTGGTCAACCCCATCCTGTATATGGTCAACGCCTTCCGCTTCGGCGTGCTGGGTGTCAGCGACGTGCCCATCGTCACGGCCTTCGTGGTGATGATCGTGTTCGTCGTGGGCTTGTCCGCCGTCGCGCTGCGACTGCTCAGCCGCGGCGTGGGGCTGCGCTCCTAAGCGCATGCGGGTCAACAAGTACATCAGCGAAGCGGGAATCTGCTCGCGCCGCGAGGCCGACGAACTGCTCGTCGCCGGCCGCGTCACGATCAACGACGAGATCGTCGGCATGGGTGCCAAGGCGCTCGATGGCGACGTCGTGAAGGTGGACGGCGACGTGGTGGTGGCGCGCACCCTCGTCGCCAGCCCGGTCAAGAGCCGCGGCGTGTACATCGCCTTGAACAAGCCCGTGGGAATCACCTGCACGACGGATACCACGGTCGACGGCAACATCGTCGACTTCGTCGACCACCCGCAGCGCATATTCCCCATCGGGCGGCTCGACAAGGATTCGGAAGGGCTGATCCTGCTGACCAGCAACGGCGACATCGTCAACGAGATCCTGCGCGCGGAGAACCACCACGAGAAGGAATACCTCGTCGCGGTCAACAAGACCGTGACGGACGAATTTCTGAAGGGCATGGCCAAGGGCGTGCGCATCCACGGCCAGATGACCAAACCCTGCAAGGTCCGGAAGATCGCGAAGTTCGGCTTCGCGATCATTCTCACGCAAGGACTCAACCGGCAGATTCGCCTGATGGCAGCCGAGTTCGGCTATCGCGTGACCCAGCTGCGGCGCGTGCGCATCATCAACGTGAAGCTCGGCCACCTGAAGCCCGGGCAGTGGCGAAACCTGACCGACGCCGAACTTCGCGGCCTTCTGCCGCAACGCACCCAATGGTGATCGGCGGCGGCCGGGATCAGTACCCGTACAAGCCCCGCCCAGACCTGCGGCTTCCGCCGACATAACGACACGGGACCCTTGCCCGATACTGCAACCGCCGATCCCCGCGGCAATCTGCGTTTCGACAAGGACTCTCCCCGACATGAAGTCACATCTCCGACTGGCGTTCCTCGCCGGTTTCATTCCGATCGCCGCGACCGCCGGCGATTCGCGCGACATCGATATCTACCGGGAACTGATTCGCTTCCGTAGCCAACACCTGGGCGCTGAGCGGGCGTTCGACCTTACGACGCATGCGTTCCTCGGCCAACTGGTGGACGATCCCACTTCGTTCTACGCCGAGTCGAGCGAGACTCCTCGCATTACCAACGAAATCTGGTGGACCCTCTTCCTGGATGGCTTGCCGGGCGATCCCGCCGCGTCGTCGCACGCCGCACTCGAGGCATTGAGATGGCAGTCCGGCCTCAGCAAGGCCCGGCCGGGCGTCGACGTCCTCATCGACAGCCAGGCCATCGCCGCTTATCGCGGTCGCGAGGTGGCGGCGAACGCACGCAAGGCAGGGATAGATCCCGACATCTTCTGGAAGGCGGCCGACATGAATGGCTCGATGAAGACGATCGCGGCCGGATACGCCGTCGCATTGCAGATTCTTCGCGACCAGATGAAGGCGTACGATCCCGCGGATTACGGCCGGCGGGCGATCAAGCCCGATGTCTTCCAGCGCTACATGGCGCAGAACAACCCGGACCGGATAACCGAATACGACAAGCGCTACTTGCAGGACATCCTGCGCTACGAGATACGTCGAAATGGCACGGTGACGGATGCCGATAGCCGCCATGCGCTTCCTGCCGCCTATCGTGTCGCACGCACGGCCGCCGCCTATGCCGACAGGGCAGGCTACGCCAACGCGCGGGGCTTCTGCACGGCGGATCAGCCATCGCCCTGGCTGCCGAGGCGCCCCGTGGAAATGGAATACCACCAACCGCTGTGTTTCATCGCCGCGACCGACCGCGCCGTCCAGTCATGGTACCGGCGCGAACTGCGGCAGGAGGAGGCCCTCCTTCGCCACCGCGGCCACACCGAATCCTCGCCGGTCATGCACCTGATCATCGGCGTCCTTGCCTGGGTCGACGTGGTCTCCTTCATCGAAATCGTCGAGGCCGTCGTCGCCGAGGATCTCGTCAGCATCGGCACCCTCGACGAGGCCGATGCCGAGTTTGCGGCGAACCGTTCCACCCGTCTCACCTGCAGGATCGACCGATGATGAAGAACCTTCCCCACGCCGGCTCGTTCCTGGCGGCGGCCGCCCTGGCCTTTTCTTCCTGGACCGCGTGCGCCGGCAGCATCGCGATCGAAACCGGCGAAGGCGATATCGCCGCGCTTCTCGAACGGGACGCCAACGATTTTGCCGATGCGGTCGGAAAGGCGGTCCTCGACTTCAGCCCCTCGCCTCTCCTGAGCAAGACCTTCGTCAAACTCAGAAGCAAGGTCCAGGACGCGACGCTCGTGCGCATCGAATATACCTATGAGAAAGACGGCAAGACGGTGACACGCGTCTACCACGGTCGAAGCGGCCATTCGCTGAGGACGATTTTCGACAGGGTACCCAAGAGGCCTGGATCCTCCGACTCCGGCACCGAATCCCCGGCGACGGATTCAAGTGACGCCACCGGCGTCGTCGAAGCCGACGACATAGCGATGGATGCCGCCGAAGCCAAATACTATCCCGCTGAAACAGCGTTCGATCTGCGGGCCCGAAAGCTTCCGGCAAGCACATCCCGCCTGGAAGCCAGCGTCGTCGATGGCATGGACCACTCATGGGACGCCGAACTCAAGACGCTGCGCCGCATCGAATACGACATCGAGAAGAAAATCGTGCCAAGAGGTGGGCGGGTGACCGGCTATGTCAGCAAGACCGTCTGCGAATCGTGTCGCAAAGCAATCGATGCGTTTGCGCGAATTTTCGACGCCGACGGCACCATCTATCAATTGATCGATCCAGGTGCGAGCTCGGTGGCTGGTGAAGGTACTACCGCCATTCAAAGAAGCAGGGTGGTGTCGAACAACTTCCGCACCATGCGGAAGGCGTATGCCAAGACGGTCCTCAATCCCGCGCGCCACGCTCTCATGCGTAAGCAGCGACGTTCGGGGCTCGGCAACCTGAACAGGATCGAGCAGGAAGCAGTGGCCGTCGACGTACCGGCACAAGATCCGTGCGTCCCATGATGTCGACCGCATCCGCCCCGCAGCGCGATGTTTTGCGCAGGGCGTCCATCACGGCATTGTGCCTGGCCACGATGGACTGCGTAGCCACGACGGCCAACGTGGACGTATTGTCACACCTGCAACGGGAACGTATCGCGCGACTCGGCGCCGCCGATGCGCTGGCGCACTCCAACGCCGCGTTCGTCCGCCAGATGCTCGTGGATCCGGCATCGCCCTATAGCGGACTCATCGCCGAACCGGCATTCACGAACGAGGTGGAATGGCCCGGGCTCCTGGAGCGCATTCCGGGGGGGCCTCTCACCTTTCACCAGGCCCTCGCCGTGATGCAGTGGGATCTTGGCATGACGCGCGCCCGGCCAGGTATCGACATCACGATCAAAGCCGGGTATCGCGACGATTTCGCCTCGGCCAGCGCCACGAAGGCCGATGTCGATCCGGATATCTTCTGGCACGTGCTCGACCTGACCGGATACAGCCATTCGACGAAGGGGGCCGGGTACGCCGTGGGTCTGCAGATCCTTCGCCGCCAATTGGCCGAAACGCCGGAAGATCGACGGATCGCGTTGAATGTCGATCCCGATGTCTTCAAACGCATCATGCTTGCGCGTCACTTCGATGAAGTCACCGAGTATGACCTGGGGTATGTGTCGGCCCTCGTCCAGCGGCGCCTGGTTCATTGGAGCGTGGGCGAGCGAACCTCCCACGGACTGCGGGCCCTGCCCGTCGCCTACCGTATCGCGCGCGTTGCCGCCGCATACCGAGACCTTCAAGGCTACGAGGCCGGGTACCCATGCGATCGAGCCGCCAACACCGCCACCGGCACCGCCGGCACGGGAGTGGCCGGTGACGACCGTCCGCTCTGTTTCGCCGCCGCAACCGATCGCGCCGTGCATCGTTGGTACCTCGACGAGTACCTTCGCCAAAGCCGTGCCGTGCCCCATCGCGATAGTGGATTGGCACGTTTCGCGCATTTCGCCGGGGCCATTCTGGCCTTGATCGACATGGCGGGAGCGATGGAAGTCGTCGAGGCGCTCATTGCCGACGATCTCGTCGCGGCCGAGACGATCACTCGCGCCGAGGCCGATTTCGCCGCCGAACGCGCCAACGTCCTTTCCTGCCGAATCCCGGACTGACCCCCATGCGACGTACCGCGATCACCACCCTGGGCATTTCCTTCTTGTTCCTCGTACCACGCATAGGCGCGGCGGGAACCGTCGTGGTCGAAAACATCGGCCTCGATGAGGGGAATACCACGGGGCTTCTCGAGATCACCAGCCAACACTACGTCGACGCGATGCGCGCGATCGTCAGTGACCGGTACAAGGATGATTACCTCGCCATCAGCTGGGAAGCACTGGAAACGTCCATGACGAATGCCCAGGTCGCGCGCATGGAATATCGTTTCGCCGTGAATGGTGAAACACGTATCCGCGTCTACCACGCACTGGGTGGGGCCCCATTGGGGGCAATGGCGCAGTCCGCGTTCGGTGGCTCCACGCCGGCTATCGCGCCGGGCAGCCCGCAGAGCCCGGATGACCTGGAATGGAGCGACGGGAGCCCCTCCCCGGCCCTTGAAGCCACGGACTATGTCGCGGCGGACGCGGAGGACAGCCGCTTCTACTCGGGTTTCAACGAGACCAACCTGCGCGCACGCATGCTGCCCCCCGACGCGTCCGTACTGGAACCCTTCGATGTAGACGGTGTCGATCGCGCGATAGACGCCGAGTTCAAGATCCTCCGCGCGATCGAGCACGACCTGAAAACCCATGCCGTACCGACTGGCGGCAGCATACGTGGGGCGGTCGGTGGGGCTACGTGTGGCTCCTGTCGCGAGGCCATGCAAACCCTGTCCGATACCTACGACATCGACATCCACCTCACCCAGATGTTCGGCTCCTTGCCAAGTACGCAGCGAGATGCCCTCGTCGCAGCGGGAACGGCGAAACTTCGGGGTCGAAGGCTCGTGAGCAGTGAAAACGGGCGTCCCCTGCTGGCCCGCGACGTCCTGGCCGATGCCCGCGACCAGCAAGTAAGGCAAAGCCTGACCCCGTCGTCACTACAGCGGTCGTTCAAGGGCATCCCATGGCGGCCGCGATCATTTCGCCTGGCACCGCCGCGTCAGCCCCAAGCCAGCGGGCGTCCGGCGGAAGGCGGCTCGACAGCGCCGAACGCCGATGCGATGGAGCTGCCTTCGCCTCCCTGCTGAACGACAGCGCGCCAGCCGGCCTCACTCGGAACGAGGGCGCGCATGCGTGGGCGTGCGATCATACGCCCCATGAATGATTTCCAGCAGATGCCCCTGTCGCCCGCCCTCCTGGCCGCCGTGGAGAACCTGGGCTACACGTCGATGACGCCGATCCAGAGGGAAAGCCTTCCGCCCATCCTCGATGGGCGCGACGTCATCGCGCAGGCCCGGACCGGCAGCGGCAAGACGGCCGCCTTCGGGCTTGGCCTGCTCCAGCGGATCGACGTACAGCAGATCCGCTTGCAAGCACTGGTGTTGTGCCCCACCCGCGAGCTCGCGGACCAGGTCAGCAAATCGATCCGCCGGCTGGCAACGAACCTGCCCAACGTCAAGTTGCTGACCCTGTGCGGCGGCATGCCGCTCGGTCCCCAGCTGGCCTCGCTGGAACACGATCCACACATCGTCGTGGGCACGCCGGGCCGCGTGCAGGAACACCTCAAGCGCGGCAGCCTGCATGGTGGAGGCATCAAGGTGCTGGTGCTGGACGAGGCCGATCGCATGCTCGACATGGGCTTCGAGGAAGCCATCGACGACATCGTCAAGCGAATCGCGAAACATCACCAGACCTTGCTCTTTTCGGCCACCTATCCGGATGCCATCCGCGCCGTGAGTGGTCGCGTGCAGCACGATCCGGTGACCGTCACCGTCGAGGAATCCCACGACGAAACCACGATCGAGCAGCGCGCGGTCGAGGCCGAGCCTGCCGTCAAGGCCGATGTGCTCACGCGCATCCTCACCCAGGAGAAGCCCGAAGCGGCCCTCGTGTTCTGCAACATGCGCAAGGACACCGAAGCCGTGGCGGCGGAACTCGATCGCCGCGGTTTTTCCGCGCTTGCCCTGCATGGCGATCTCGAACAACGCGATCGTGACGAGGTGCTCGTCCGTTTCGCCAACCGGAGCTGCTCGGTCCTCGTTGCCACCGACGTGGCGGCTCGCGGGCTGGATATCGCGAACCTGCCGCTGGTGGTCAGCTACGACGTGGCCCATGATCCCGATACACACACACACCGTATCGGCCGTACAGGTCGCGCGGGAGCGACCGGCCTGGCGATCGTCCTCGCGGGTTCTCGCGAACTGGGCAAGCTTCGCCAGATCGAAGATCGCCTCGGCGGCCCTCTCGCCCGCTACCCTGCCAAGCCGCTGAACGAAGCCCGCAAGGTGCTGAACCTGGCACCCATGAAAACGCTCGTCGTCGATGGTGGCCGCAAGGACAAGATGCGACCGGGCGATATCCTTGGCGCGCTTACGGGCGATGCGGGCCTCGATGCCAAGGACATTGGCAAGATCGATGTCTTCGCCACCCGTGCCTACGTCGCCATTCGCCGCGACCTGGCCAACAAGGCCCTCGAACGGCTGCGCGCAGGCAAGATCAAGGGCCGTAACTTCAGGGTGCGCGCCCTGTCCTAGATACCGTTCAGGGCTGCCCGCAGACCGAGGCCGACGAGGAATCGTCGTCAAGGGGGTCTTCCAGGTCCGGTGACATGTTCGCCGCGGGTGCCGAAAACATGGTGACGAGGTCGTCGACGATGGCTTCGCGGGCCTCGCGAAGCGCCGCCCATGCCGGTGTCCGCAAGCCATCCTGATTCGCCCCGAAAACGTAATTCACATGAACTTCCGAGCCCGTCTCGACGGCGAACTGGCGCAATGCCGGATCGCACGACTCGCACGGTTGCTTGCTGACGAAGCCAAGCAGGTGGCCGGCCGGTGCGACCGTCCCTTCACCGATATCCCGGATGATCGCCTGAAGCACCTTGATCTCGGCATCGTTACCCCGATTGGGCATGTTCGGGCGAGCGGGCTGCGGCAGGACCTCGGAACCTTCGGTGGCAGCCGCCGCCATCGCGAACGTGACCACGTCGTCCTGCTTGAAGTACTCGCTGTCCGGGTCGGGCGGAGCGACCAGCCCCGGTTCCCTTGGATCGATGTACGTCCTGAACTCTCTTCCGGAGGCGGCGAGATAGGTTCGGGTGAACGGCACGCCTTCCACGACGTATCGGTATTCGAAATGGGCGAATGTCGCCCGGCGCAATTGCTGCTGGAACCGCGAGAGCGCCTGCACGGAGACATGGCCCCCGTGGTTCCTGGACGCGTCGACGAGCCAGCCCGCCATGGCGTTCGCATAGTGGCCCATGGCGACGCCGATCCAGGTCCGCATCATGTGGTCGTCATCATGGTCGACCGAGAGCAATGTCACGCCGCCCTGGAAGGTATCCCTGGCCCAGGTTGGAGATCCCGCACCCGACGCGGCGATCAGGAATATCGCGACCAATACGCTCATGATCCGGCACCGGGCGATCATGCTCATGGCCGCATTCCGCAGGAAAGTCGCAAGGCGCGCCTGGAGGCACCGAATGCGTCGCGATAGGACACATCCCCCTCCACAAGGAGTTGACTGGCCACCTTCGCCTCCACCACCTCGATGCGCGTGACCCCCGCGATGGCATCGGGCCGCCGGATACCGATCCACCCTTGACGGCTGCTGCGCAAGGGTGCCGCCATGCGCTCCGCAAGACTGACGATGCCATCGGACCGCTCATGGATCGACGCGAGCTCCTGCACCAGTTCGTGCGCGTACCACACGTGGATGGCCCTGTCCGTCGCGTCATCGAAACATAGTGGCCTCCGGTCCAATATGCCCGCGCCTGCGTATTCGGGGTCGTGGGTGCCATCTTGCAGGCAAGGCTCGTGCTCGAATGGAAGGCGCTGCCGGTACGCCGCCGCGATGCGTCCCAGCCGTAACGGCGCTGGCAACTGGCGAAAACCGTAGACACTCGTCGAGCCGGCATCCCACGCCGCCAGGGCGCCATCGAGGAACTGGATGAGATAGTGGAAATCATGCGCCTGCATGAACTCGCCGCCCACGAATCGATCGAGCACGTCGTGGCGGAGACCCCGGGCTTTCCACAAGGAACGGGGTGTCGCCGTCAGCTTCGTCCTGAGCAATTGAGCGGCGAGCGCGTAGTTCGCCGTCATGGCGGGATGCGCCAGGCTCTGGTTGCGAATGGCCTGCACATAGATGTCCGGCTCGATGCCAGCCTTCACGATGCTCCATGCGCCTGGCAGATAGCGTAGTTCTTCGGGCATCCTGAAGGTCTCGCTCGACACCCGCGCCTTCGTGAAACCCAGGTCCCACACTTTCATGTCGTGGAGATCGCGCAGGTTCACCGGATGCTCCTGCGTCGATACGCTCTCGATGGCTCGCCTCGTGGGCGCATCCGGCGGAGGAAGCAACGACCACTTGAGGTTCGCGTAGGGAGAGGAAGGACGATCGAGAACGTAGCTTGCGTAGGATTCGTCGGTGCCGCTGCTGAGGTATTCGTGACTGCCGTTCCCTCGCGAGTACTCGCGAATGAGCACGGTCATCGGATCGATGGCGAGCTCCGTCGTACTCGCAACCGGCGCCATCGCCGAAACAGCGATGGCGAAGAAGATGCAGCGCCGCGACTTCAAGAGCGCGGGCCGGATGCGGCGAAAGCGGATGCGGGGCATGGCGATTCCTTTCATGCACGACCGTCCGCGCAGGGGTCTTGCATTCGAGCAGGACGGCGCGTCATACGCCATCAGGCGAGTACTGGACAACCCGCATCCCGGACCCCAAAGCGCGTCGGTCGGCACCGGCCGCTCGCGAAGGTCATGTACCTCGCGGCTTGGCGCGATGCGTCGCCACCGCTGTCCACGGATCGTCGGGCCAGGGGTGTTTCGGATAGCGCCCCTTCAGTTCCTTCCTGACTTCCGGGTAGGTGCGGTTCCAGAATCCGGCGAGGTCCTGCGTGACCTGGATCGGGCGTCCCGCTGGCGATAACAGGTGCAGCATCACCGGCACGCGTCCATCGCCGACCTGTGGCGTGTCGGACAGGCCGAACAGTTCCTGCAACTTCACGGCGAGTACCGGCGGCGCACCCGGATCGTCGTCGCGCGTGCCGTACACGAGCCGGCGGCTCATGCCGCTGGGCACCTCGAGCTCTTCCGGCGCATGCGCGTCGAGGGCGCGGCGCTGCTCGTAGTCGAGCATCGACGACAAGGCTTCCGAGAGCTCGGCCGCCTGCACGGCTTCGATCCGCCGCTTGCCACTGAGGTACGGTGAAAGCCAGACATCGACCGTGCGCGTCAACGCATCGTCGGATACGTCGGGCAGGTCCAGTTCGGGACGCCATGCACGCAATGCGCCGATCCGCGCGCGCAGACGCAGGGCCTGCTCGCTCCACGGCAACGCTGCCACGCCGCGCGCCCGTATCGCTGCCAGCAGCGCGGGTAGCGCATCGGCACCCGTGACAGGAACGGCCTTGCGCGAAATCACCAATGCATCGAAACGGCGTTCTTCGAAGCCTTCGGCGATTTGCCGCGCGTCATCCCAGCGCAAGACACGTTCGGTGACGAACCGGTCCGCATGGTCGCGCTCGAGCACGTCGGGATCGAAAGGCGCGGCGGCGAAGACGAGGCTGTCGCGGGCATCCAGGCGCAGGTCCAGCACCACGAGCCACGGCTCGCCATGCAAGGCGCTCGCTTCGTGCAAACGCGCGCCGCGCCCATTGGCCAGCTGGTAGCGCATCGGCTGTGATTCGTCACGACGCGCGACCCGATCGGGAAACGCGTGGACGAGGAGATCGCCGACCGCGTGCGCGTTCGGTACGCCGCTGGCGGCCGTGCGCGCACCGAGCCGCCGACGCCACCCCGAGGAAGCCTTCTCGATGGCCGCGAGCGCTCCCACGTCGGCCGAGCCGGCACGCGCGGCGCGAGCACCGCCATCGCGCCAGAGATGCAGGGCGGCCAGGCGCTGGCGGAAATCGTCCGAGCGTCCGTATTCGCCTCGCAGTGGCGACCTCGCCTCGACGAGAGCCAGCAAGTCCGCCACCAAAGCCTTGTGTTCGGGCGCCGCCCGCAGCGCCGCGGCCGCCAGCCGTGGCGTTGCGCCCAGGATCAGCATCTCGCGGCCCAGGCCCGTGATGGAGGAGGCCTCGTCCAGCGCCCCGAGGCGGCGCAGCAGGTCACGTGCCTGGCCCATCGCGCCGGCCGGCGGCGCGTCGAGCCAAGGCAATTCATCGGTACCCCAACCGGCCAGCTCCAGGGCGAGGCCCGAAAGCTCGGTATGTTCGATTTCCGCCGTACGTGACGGGTCGAGGCGGCGGCTCTGCGGCCATAGCCGGTACGCGACGCCCTCGGCGACGCGACCGGCACGCCCCGCGCGCTGGTCGGCGGAAGCCTGCGAAATGCTCACTGTTTCCAGGCGGGCAAAACCGGAGGGCGGATCGAAACGTGGCTCGCGTGCAAGTCCCGAATCGACGACCGCGCGAATCCCCGGCAACGTCACGCTGGACTCGGCCACGTTGGTGGCAAGGACGACACGACGCGTACCGGGATCGGCCGGGGCCAACGCCAGTTGCTGGTCGGCCAGGGAAAGCTCACCGTGAAGGGCGACGATCTCCGCACCTTCGACCTGCCGTTCGAGCATCGCACGCACGCGCTCGATTTCGCGGCGCCCGGGCAGGAAGGCGAGCACGTCGCCTTCCACTTCCCGAAGCGCCTGCGACACGGTGCGCGTGAGGTGCTGCTCCACCGTCTCCTGCGGGCGTCCCGGGGGATACTCGACACGCACGGGAAAACTGCGTCCCGGGCTGCTGAGCCGCGGTGCATCGAGCCATTGCGCGATGCGTTCGCCGTCCAGCGTCGCCGACATCACCAGCAGGCGCAGGTCCGGACGCAGGCTCGCCTGCACATCCAGCGCGAGCGCCGCACCGAGGTCCCCCGCAAGGTGACGTTCATGGAACTCATCGAAGACGATGGCGCGGATGCCGTCCAGCGTCGGGTCGTCCTGGATCATACGGCCCAGGATGCCTTCGGTGACGACCTCGATGCGGGTGCGCGGGCCGACGCGGGACTCGAAACGGATGCGGTACCCTACCGTTTCGCCGACATCTTCACCGAGTTGCGCCGCCATGAACGATGCAGCCGCCCGTGCCGCGATCCGTCGCGGCTCGAGCATGACGATACGACCACCGGCAAGCCACGGCGCATGCAGCAGCGCCAACGGCACCTGGGTGGTCTTACCGGCACCGGGCGGCGCCTCCAGCACCAGGCGTGGCCGCTCCGCCAGCGAGGCGACGATCTCAGGGAGCAGCGGGGAGATGGGAAAGACGGGACTCATGTACCGGCTATGGTACGCAAGCCGGCATCCCCGCGGCCACGTACCCTACCCTTCCGCTTTGTCCCCAGCCGCTGTCGGCACGACCTCCGCTGCCGCCTCGAAGGGTCGCAGCGAGCGGAACGCGCGCCTGTAATCGTCCGACACCCGCTTGGCGTCCTCGCCACCGGTGATCACCTTGGGCGTGATCAGGACGATCAGCTCGGTACGCTCTCCGGCATCGACGTTCGTGCGGAACAAAGCGCCGAGGAAGGGAACGCGCGACAGGAAAGGCACGCCGCCGCGCGACCGGGTCTCGGATTCCTGGATCAGACCGCCCAGCAGGACGGTCTGCCCGCTTTGGACAGCCACCTGCGTGGTGAGCTTGCGCTTGATGATCGGCACGTTGTCGCCCAGGCGGATTCCCGCCCGGCTCACTTCCTGCGCGACATCGAGGTAAACCAGGCCACCGGGATTAACCCGGGGGCGGACATCGAGGATGACACCGGTGTCCTTGTACGCGACTTGCCCCACCTGGCTGTTGCCTCCCAGCGCGGTATTCACGTAGGTCTGGGTCACCGGGATCTGATCGCCGACCTGTATGCGCGCCTTTCGGTTGTTCACCACGACCAACGATGGCGCCGAGAGGATCTTCGCGTTGTCATCCTGCTGCATCGCATGCAGCACGACCTGGAGATCCTTGTTGACGAACGAGTAGTAAAGCGTGTCTGGCCGTCCGTTCAATCCGTGACCCCCGCCAAGGCTCCAGCGCTGCTTGTTGCCCGGCTGGGCCACGGCACCGTTGCCGCCAGCCATGCCTTCCAGATACCACTGCACGCCGAAGCGGAACTCGTCCCGCAGCGTAACCTCGAGGATGCGGGTCTCGATCTGCACCTGAAGCGGTATCGCATCGAGCCGCTCGAGTGCCTGGCGAATCTCCGACCATTGCGACGGACGCGCCCTCACCATCAGCTGGTTGTTGGTATCGATAGCGGTTACCCGGATGCCCGACGTGCCGTCACCACCCTTGGCCGCAGGCAGCTGCGTCTGCGGTGGCTCGAAGAACGACGACTGCTCGGTGGATTGGCCATCGCCGCCGGTATTTCCTTCGTTGGCATTGGCGTCGCCGCCATCACCCAACGCCGATGGCGTAAGCCCGGGCGCCAGCACGGGTGCGGGTGGGTCCTGGGTCGAGGCGCCGAAGACGTTCGTCACGTAGCGCGCCAGGTCGGATGCCAGCAGGTGGCGAACGTCGTAGACGAACAGGCGCGGTTCGTTGCCACCGCCACGATCGATGCGGGCGATCCATTCGCCCACCTGGTCGAGGTGCGCCGCTTGCGTGGCGATCACGACGAGCGCATTGGTTCGCTCGATGGGCATGAACCGGATCAACCCGGCCACGGGCGCACCGCTTTTTTCGCCGAACACCGAATCGAGCGCCGGCAGCAGTTCGCCCACCGACGCGTGTTCCAGGCCGAACACGCCGACCGACATGCCGGCGACCCAGTCGACGTCGAAGGTGTCGATCGTTTCGCCGTAGTTGGCCAGTTCGTCGCGGGTGCCGGCGACGACGAGTACATTGCGTGCGGCGTCGGCGAGGAGGATGGCGTCTGCGGTCGCAAACGGCGCGAGCAGCTTGGCCATGGCCGGGGCCGCCACATGGTGAAGGGGAAAGAGTCGCGCGCTCAGGCCAGCTCCCGGCTTGGCCGCCTTGAGGCTCGGCACCAGGCGCCCGGCTACCGCCTGGTGCGCTGGCAGGACACTGTAGCGACCATGCTCACGCACCAGTGCGTTACCCGTCCACGCAAGCAAGGTTTCCAGGATAGGCAATGCATCGTCCCGCGCGACGGGGCGCGAGGTGGAGAAGGAAATGGTTCCCTGCACACCAGGAGCCAACGAATAATTCTCGGCGAGCAAGTCGCCGAGTATGGCCTTCACCACCGCTTCGACGGGCTGGTCCTCGAAATTCAGCGTTACCGCGCCCTTGCCACTCACCACAGGATGGGGCGCATCGGCTGCGCGGGGGCGAATGAAGCGACCGGTTCCATGTTCGATTTCACGGGCGGCGGACGTCTTCCTCGTGCGGGGAAGATCGGATACCTCGCCACCCTCCGGAGCCAGTGGAAGAGATGAAGGAACAGGCCGGTCCACTCCTTCCAGCGCGGCCCGTTCGATGGTTCCGGAACCTTGTCGGGGTTTATGCGGGGCGCAAGCCGCCGTCAGCAAGGCCGAAAGCACGGCCAAGCCGATAATGCTGCGTTTCATGGTGTTGCTCCTCCTTCCCTGGGGGCGCGTCGAGCGCCCGCTACTGCGAATCCACTGATTGCTGGCGTTGTTGCTGCTGTTCCATGCGACGTTTCTGCACCGCTTGCTTCAAGGCCTCGATACGCGCCCGCTGGAGGGCGTCGTCGTCTTGCCGGGGGGGCGTCTCGCGAGCCGACGACGATGCCGCCGGACGGGGAAGCGCGGGGCCGGTCATGCCCTGTGAAGGCAGTTGCTCCACGTGAACGCCGTTACCCGATGGCGCGGGCTGTGCACGAGGTGGTTGTGGTGGCTGGCCCGGCTGACCGGGGGGCATGCCGGGAGGCCGTTGACCGTTCTTCGTGAGAGGTTCCGGAGCGGCTACTTTCAGCGTCAGCTCGCGGTGTTCACCACCGTTGTCGAACACCGCGCTGCGCGGCGTGAGCGATGCGAGTGTCCAGTGGCCATCGGCGAGCGCGGTGCCTTCCTTCACTCGCACGGTGGAGTCCTTGCCACGATCGCGAAGCAAGGCCATGCGCAGTTCGGGCGTCATGATGATGCCGGTCAACTCGAGATCGCCGATGTTGCTCGATGAATCGTCGGTATCGGCCACGGCGACCGGCTTGCGATCCGCCATGAACAAAGGCCGCTGCCAGACTTCGGAGAACCGTGCGAGCGGTGTCGGCGCAGGCATCTCCACCGGACGCGCGGCTGGCAGTGGTTCGGCGGCTACCGGATCGTCCCAATGGACTCCCCGCCCAACACCGAATACAAGGGAAGCGAACACCGCGGCGAGCACCACCGTGGCGGTGGTGAGGACAGGCGTCAGCCTGCGTTGTCCTGCGGCGTTCACGATGCCGCCTTCGCCGCGCGCGCGGCATGGATGTAACCGGACACGGTGAACTGCACTTCCATCGGCGCGGCCGCGCCGGAGCGCGCAGCCACCGGGTTGCGGTAGATGCTGAAGTCCTCGATGAAAAGATACGGTGTCTCTTCCTCGATGTCGTGCAAGACCGCCGTCATCGGTTGCACCTGGCAACGAAGGCTGATGTTCACCGTCACCTTCCGGTAGGGATCGCCGGCCTTCTCCTGACTGGGCACGGGCATCTTCTGGACGACATCGCACGCGCCGTCCTCACGATGCGCGGCGGCGACATCGACGATGCGTTGCATCAGGCCGGCGGCGGCGGCGTTGGTATCGTCACCGGGCAGGAAGGCATCGCTATGGGTCTGTCCCTGCTCCAGCGATGCCAGCCGTTTTTCGAGTTGGGGCCGTTCCGCGATAGCCGCCGCGTAGCGGCGCTGGGTATCGCGCAGGTCGTCCATTTCATCGGCCACGGTCAACTGCGGCGCGACGAACCACCAGTGCACGAAGGCGAAATAGCCGATCGCCACAGCCACCACGAGCAACAGGATGGCGGCGATGCGGGACTCAGCGGGCTTCATGCGCATCGGCGGTCTCCTTGCCCTGGACAGGTGCCGGTTTCGCCGGCGTCGTGGATGCGTTCGCGGGCTTGGGGGCCGACGCGCTGGCGGCCGGTACGGCCGCGGCGGTCTTGGCCGGCGCGACCCTGGCCGGCGCGGCGTCCGGCTTCGGCACCAGCGCCTTGGCCTGCATGTAGAAACGTTCCTTGCCGGAGGTCGGGTCCGCCTGGATGGTGCCCTGGAAACTCGGATCGCCGATCGTGCGGGCAGCTTTCAAGGCGTCGATCAGTCGCGCCGCCTGGGGACTCTGGCCCTGGAAACCCAATTGGCCGCTGGCGTTGAGGGTGAAACGCTCCAGCCAGGTGTCATCCGGCAGGCGGTGTGTCAGTTCTTCCAGTACGGGAAGGACGGCGGCGGTCTCCATTTTCTTGCGTGCAAGGAAACCGGAGGCGCCCGCACTCTCCGTGAGCCGTTGGCGCAATGCCTTGACCCGCTGCGCGTCGCCCTGCATGGCCTCGACATCGGCGCGCATGGTTTCGAGCGCCGCGTTCCTGTTGTGCAACCAGGCGGCCATGACGGCGAACAGCAGCAGCCCGATGACCGCGAACAAGCCGGCGTTGAGTCGTCGACGGCGGTCGATGCGGCGCGGTGCGCGTATCGGCGGCAGCAGGTCGACGCCCGCGAGGGCATGACCCTGCGCGACGTCGACCCGATCGGGGGCGACGCCCAGCGACGCGAGTTCGTCGAGCAACGGATCGAGCATCGCTCGTGGCGTGGCGGCGAGTTCGGCGACGAAACGCCCTTCCGGACCGCCCTCGCCGAGTTCACGTACACCGTAATGGATGTCTTCCGCGCGGAAGGGTGTCTGCCTGTCGAGATCGTAGCCCACGACCTGACGCAGGTTGTCGCGCGCCGCGACAGGCAGGACAAGGCGGCGGCGCAGTACCTGCGTGGCGGGCAGCACCAGGGCGATCCGGCGGTCGGCCGGGTCGGCCTCCGACAGGGCGCGCGCCAGCACGGCCACCCAGTGTTCCGCACCGTCGATATCCGCGACTTCCGCCAGGACGGCCGATTCCCCCGACCGGCGCAGCCGCCATCCATCGGTTTGTCGCTCGACCACGTACCAGCGCTCGCCACCGGCGAACGCCGCGCGCCAGCGCACCGGTACCAGGGCGGCGAGCTCACCGCCCCACCAGCGCAGGAAGCCCGGCAGCGCGCTGCCTCGCCAGGCGCGGCGCAGGCGGTCGAGCTGGACCTGGGAGGCTTCCTGCAATGTGCTCATTATTCAACATCTCCTTCGCGCCAACGCAAAATAGCGTAGGGCTGGTTTCCGGATCTTATCCCACGCAAACGGATCGTCGATGTAAGGGAACTCCTGGTTCCGTCGTCAAGGATCGCCTCCGCACGTATCGTGTGCGTGACACCGTTGCCTCCCGCGACGGCCGCACCGTTGCTCTGTCCACGGCTCGCGAGGATGGCATCGGCGCCCGCGCTGCCCAACCCGGGAATGGACGCCAGCGCCAATGGCTGCGCGTGTTCGGTATTGGGCCGTTCGCGCCCGGACCAGATCGTGAGCACGGGCGCCACCGTCGTCCACAGGCGCGCATCCATGCCCAGCACCATGCGAGCCTCTTCCACCGTGGCGAATGGTCCATTGCGCGGTCCGTAGGCGAGGCCCGCCGCTTCGTACTGCGGCTTCTTGGCACCGTTGGGCGACGCGGCATCGCCGGGGCGGCGCCAGTCCTGGATGGCGGCGGACAGGCTGCCGGCCTTGTCGTCGGTCGCGCCGGCGGCCTTGAACAGGCCGGTGAGGACGTCGCCGGATGCGGCGTTGAGGTCGACCTTGCCATCTTCGTCGACGATCGTGATGTTCACGTTCGCGTCGTCGAACGCGAACACGTAAGGCCGGCCGTCGGCCACCCATCGAGACGCCGCATCGGGCGTCTGCAAGCCCTCGATCGCGCGCATGACACCAGCCTCCGCGGCGTAGTGCGCGCGCGTCTGCGCGAACTGGTAGCGCGCCTGCAAACCCTCGGTACGGGCGAGCGCGGCGAAGCCACCGAGCATGATCGCCAGCAGCGTGCAGCCCCACAGGACGATGAGCAAGGCCACGCCACGGTCGCGACGCACGATCACCGCAGCACCGTTCCGCGGTTGCCGCGCATCATGCCGAACCCATTGCGCGAAGCGGACGGATCGATCCGGATCGGAGCGACGAGTGTCGGGAAGGCCACGTTGCCACCGGCCTCGAGCGCTATGCGAACCAGTGAGGGCATCCGTCGTCCGTCGGTCCAGCTGTCCTGCCAATCCCCGGGCCGGTTCTGGTCATCCATGCCGCGATAGGAGATCGCGCCCTTGCGAATGCCACGCAGGAGCACCTCGGGTTCACCGAGCGGTTGCGGGTCGCCGCCATCGGGTGGCAACAAGGCGAGCGTCACCTCCAGCCGATAACTCGAATGGCCGTCTTCCACCAGCGACACCGTCTGCAACTGCGGGCCCAGCTTCGACAGGTAGCCCGGCATGGGGGCCACGAAACGCAACGAATGATCGTCGCCGGCGAAGACGACCGGATCGCCGTCGTCGGTCTGCCCGAAAGGGATCACCAGGGCCTGCGCCAGTTCACTACGCAGGAACGACTGCGCCGAGCGGATCTCGTCCATGCGTTCGATGGCGTCGCTACCGCTGCGCACGATACGCGTCGCCGTGCTGATCCCGGAGTACACGCCCAGCAACACGATCGTCAGCAAGGCCAGCGCCGCCAGCACCTCCATCAGGCTGAATCCGCGCGCGCGCCTCATTGTGGAGGCCCCCCGCCGCCCGAGCCAGCCAGGCGCAGCGTCGAGAAACGCGCATGCCGTTCGTCGCCGCCCTGCCCCCAGATCACGTCGAGGTCGAGCCGGTACATGCCTGCCGCCGCGAACCCGTCCGCCGCCGGCTTCTCGTCGGGCGGCTGGTAACGGCTGACATTCATGCGCCAGCGATAGGTATCGTCGAAGCGGCCTTCACTGCCACCTTCGCGCACGGGTTCCATCACGAAGGCGCCATCGAGCAGGCTGCGTGCGCGCAGCGCGGCCTGGGTGCGTTCGTTCGCACGCGCGGTAAGGCTGAGCGAACTGCCGGCGACCTGCATGAGCGCCGCGAAGGCGATGGCGAGTACCGCGATGGCGGCGATCACTTCGAGCAGGCTGAAGCCTTGCTGGCGGGTGCGGCTCATCGCGTGTCCACCACGCTGACTGCGCCGGTCAGCCAGCCGACATTGACGTGCCATTCGCGCTGGCCACGCTTGAGGGTGATGCGTCCACCCGTGGAACTGCCATCGGGAAAGAAACGGATGCGTCCGGTGGTCGCGTTGGCCTGGTCTTCCCGCGCGCTGGTGATCGACACGCGCATATCCTTGGGCAGGCGTACATCCGGCTTGCCGGGTGCCTTGTAGGTCGACGCGGAGGTATCGACTTCCAACGCGAGGCTCTGGCCACGCACGATCGATTGCGCGCGCGTCCAGCGCAATGCCGCCGCGAGCTCGCCGCTGGCGGCGTTGACCCGCGCGCTGGCCAGTCCCTGGGTCACCGGTATCGAGACCGCCGCCGCGGCGATCCCGATCAACAGGATCACGGCCAGCATCTCGAACAGCGTGAATCCGCGTGCGCGCATGGCCGAGGCCTGTATCCCTGCCGCCGGTTACTGCCAGTTGCCGACGTCGGCCGAATAGCCGTCGCCGCCCGCTTTCCCGTCCTGTCCGTAGAACACGAGATCGAAGCTGCCGTGCTCGCCCGGGTAGCGGTAGCCGAACGGATGGCCCCAGGGGTCCTTGAGATCGGACGCCTTCGCGTACGGACCCTGCCAGCTGCTCGCGTCGGCGGGCTTGGTGGTGAGGTCGTCGAGCGAATGCGGTGGCGTGCCGTTGTCGAGCGCGTAGTTCTCGATCTTCTGGCTCAGCGTGGTGAGCTGGGCCTTGCCCGCGCCGTATTTGCCCTTGTCGACGTTCTTGCCGACCTGGGTGACCACGATGGCGCCGATGATGCCGATCAGGACGATCACGGCGAGCATTTCCAGCAGCGTGAAGCCGCGGGCGTGGCGGTGTCGGAGGGTACGGTTCGCGCGCATGGGAAAACTCCTTGGAACGGTTTGATCAGTTGATGTTGCTGGTAAGACTGAGCAGGGGCAGCAGGATCGCCGCCATGATGAAGGCGACCATGACGGTCATCACGATGGTAAGCGTCGGCACGAGCGCGGCGAGCAAGCGGTCGATGGCGCGCTTGGCCTCCACGTCGAACGTGTCGGCGACCTTGAGCAACATGGTGTCCAGCGCGCCGGCTTCCTCGCCGACCTGGATCATCTGCAGGGCGAGGCGAGGGAAACGTTCGGTCTGGCTCAATGCGCTGCCAAGGCCGGAACCTCCTTTCACACGCTCCGCGGCCTGTTCGAGGGCGAGGTCGAGCGCACGGTTGGAGGTGACCTGGCGTGCGATCGCGAGGGATGAAAGCAGTGGTACGCCGTTTTTCAGCAGCGTGCCCAGCGTGCGGGCGATGCGCGCGGTCTCGACCTTGAGCAGCAAGGGCCCCGCGACCCGCATCGTCAGCAGGCGGCCGTGGAACGCCAGCTTCGTCTCCGCATCGCGCAGGCGCAGGCGCAGGAACATGGCGAGCACCACGAGGAACACGCCGATCGCCCACCACCAGTCGCTGATCACCGTGCCGATCGCCAGCACCACCTTGGTGATGAGCGGGATCGGCACCTGCATGTCGGCGAAGATCGGCACGAACTGTGGCACCACGTAGGCCAGCAACAGCACGAGCGAGCCGAGCACGCCGACCATCAGGAAGGCCGGATAGATCAACGCGTTGATGATGCTGCCGCGCAGGGCCTGCGACCGCTCCAGGTAATCGGCGAGACGGCGCAGCGTTTCGTCCAGCGAGCCGCCGGCCTCGCCGGCGCGCACCAGGCTCACGTACAGCCGGGGGAACACGCCGTTCTCCTCGTCGAGCGCCGTTGAAAGGGTGGTGCCACCGCGCACGCGGTCACGGATGCGCTCCACCATGTTCTTCGCGCGCTCGCCCTCGGGCAGGTCGAGCAGGATGCCGAGCGCACGATCCAGCGGTTGTCCCGCGCCGAGCAGCGTGGCGAGCTGATGGGTGAACTGTGCGAGCTGGTCGCCGGTGAACGCACCCTTGCGGAACATCGCGGCGATTCCGCCGCCCGACGATTCGCCATCGGCCGGCGCGGCTTCGAGCGGCGTATGTCCCTGGTCTTGCAAGCGGGCGACCACGTCCTCGACGGACGAGGCTTCCATGCGGCCCGTCAGGGCCTCGCCGGCGGCGCTGATGGCTCGATAGCGGAACTGGCTCATGCGAAGGCCTACGATTCCTGCGTGACGCGCAGGACTTCCTCGATCGTCGTGATGCCGGCCACCGCCTTGGCCAGCCCGTCCTCGTACATGGTGCGCATGCCCTCGGCACGCGCCTGGCGCTCGATCTCACCCGCGTCGGCGCGTTGCATCACGAGCCGGCGCAGGGGATCGCTCATCACGAGGAATTCCATGATGGCGCGCCGCCCCCGGTAGCCCGTGGGATTGGTCGCGCTCGTGCCGGGTTTCCACAGGCGGATGGGACGCTCGTCGGTGTACTTGTGCAGTTCGAACTGCTCGATCACCTCGGGCAAGGCCTCATAGGGAATCGCGGTCTCGGGGTCCAGGCGGCGCACCAGGCGCTGCGCGAGAATGCCGTTGACGGTCGAACCGAGCAGGTAATCCTCCACACCCATGTCGAGCAGTCGGGTGATGCCACCCGATGCGCTGTTCGTGTGCAGCGTGGAGAGCACCAGGTGACCGGTGAGCGCGGACTGGATCGCGATGCGGCAGGTTTCCAGGTCGCGCATTTCGCCGATCATGATGACGTCCGGGTCCTGGCGGACGATCGAGCGCAGGGCGCCCGTGAAGTCGAGTCCGATCTGTGGCTTGACCTGGATCTGGTTGATGCCCTCGATCTGGTATTCGACCGGGTCCTCGACCGTGATGATCTTCACGTCGGGCGTGTTGATCTGCGACAGGGCCGTGTACAACGTGGTCGTCTTGCCCGAGCCGGTGGGGCCGGTGACCAGCAGGATGCCGTGTGGCCGGTCGAGCACTTCGACGAAGCGGCCACGGAAGTGGTCGGTGAAGCCGAGCGAGGCGAAGTCGAACACCACCGATTCGCGGTCGAGGATACGCATCACCACCGATTCGCCAAAGCTGGTCGGCACGGTGGAGACGCGGAGGTCGAGCTCCTTGCCCTGCACGCGCAACTGGATGCGTCCGTCCTGCGGCAGGCGCCGCTCGGCGATGTTGAGGCGCGCCATGATCTTCACGCGCGAGATCACCGCCGCCGTGGAACTCGAAGGCGGCGCCTCCACCTCGTGCAGGACGCCATCGATGCGGTAGCGCACCTTGAGCCGGTTCTCAAATGGTTCGATGTGCACGTCCGACGCGCGCTGTTCCACCGCGCGTTGCAGGATCAGGTTGACCAGCCGGATCACCGGCGCCTCGGAAGCGAGGTCGCGCAGGTGCTCCACGTCGTCTTCCACGGCGGCGTTGCCGTCCAGGCTTTCGACGATGCTGCCCATCGCGGAACGGCCCTGGCCGTAATAACGTTCGATGAGGTCGTCGATCTCGGAGCGCAGGCCGACGCGCAGCGGGATGTCGCGCCCGGTCGCCAACCGCACGGCTTGCAGGGGATACGGATCGGCGGGATCGGCGACGAGCAGGACGACGCCGTCCTCGCCGTCGCGGACGGGAACCACGTGGTATTGCTTGAGGAAACGGAGCGAGAGCTCCGTATCGGCCGGGGGCAGTTCCGGCGCGTCCTTCGCCGCGAGCAAGGGCAGGCCCAGCAGGTCGGTCCACGCGTCGGCGAGATCGCGCTCGGAAACCAGGCCGAGCCGCGCCATCAGCGCCGTGAGCGTGCCCTCCGGCGTTTCGTCGTGCAGGCGGCGGGCCCGCGCAAGGTCGGTATCCTTGAGCCGGCCATGCGCGACGAGGTGCGCGCACACCTGGGCTTCTCCCGGTTCCCCGGTAAGCATGTCCCTATGCTCGGTCATCGCAGACATGCCATCTCCATCACGGTCCGTTGATTGCGTCGTCCGGCCGATCGTTCCTGACCGCACGGGCCGCTATTGGTAGCACATACCGTGCGTCGGCGGCGACCGCGACCGCCGCGTTTCGCGACGCGGCGCAACAAGAAAAAGCCGGCGTTTCCGCCGGCTTCAAGGACTTGGCGGCGCCTTGTGGGCGCCGCCCGGGTTGTTTTACCAGCCCACGCCCACACCGACACCGCCGGAAGTCTCACCGCCGCTCACGGCGGCACCGAAGGTGAGACTGGCGTTGGACGAGAGGCTGCGCGAGTAGCCGACCGACAGGGCGCCCTGACCCTTGTATCCGCCCACGCCCACGCCGAGCCGGTTGTCGCCGTTGACGCCCTGGGTGCTGAAGGCCATCTGCGACATCGCCGCTCCCATCGCGCCCACCTTGTTGAGGCGGTCGTTGAGGTTGCTGAAGCGGCGATCCACCGTGCGCTTGTACTCGTCGAACGCCCCGCCACTGACCACGTCGCCGAACTTCTGGTCGGTATAGGCCTTGGCGCTGCTCAGGGTCGCGGCATCACCCTGGTCCGAATAGGACTTCGCGGTGGCGACGGCCTGGTCGACCTGGCTCACGTTGGCCGCGTCGGTCGGAGCCGTACCGGCGGCGACGTTGGTCACCCGCCGCTCCGCCCCCGCGCTTCCCACGGAGACGGTGTTGGGCTGGTCGGCCACGGAATTGGCGCCGAGCGCGACGCTGTTGGTCGCCGCCGCCGTGACCGTGGCACCCGTCCCCACGGCGGTGCCATTGTCGGCGCCCACGCTGGCGTTGGTGCCGACGGCCAGGTCGGTGGGGTCCTTCGCGTAGCTGCCGGCGCCGATGGCGGTGCCGTTACCCGTTCCGTCGACGACGGCGGCGGTGACCGGCACGGCCGCCGCTTGCACCGGAGCGGCCGCATCCTGCGCGGCCATCGGGGCCGCGACACCGGCACGGGCGACCGACGCCGACATGACATTGTTGCGCCGCACGGGCGCCGTTCCCGGAACGGTGCTCCCGCCGGAACCGGACTCCAGCTGGTTCACCCGGGTATCCAGGGAGGACAACGCGCCGTCGAGGGCCCCCACCGCATCGCCGACCGTGCTGTAGGAGCCGCCCTGCACGCGATACACCGGCCCGACGAACCCGGTGGCACCCATCGTCGCACCGCCACCCAGGGCCATCGCCACCGCATTGCCGGTGACACTGGAGGTGCCGGCAAAGGCGCCGGACAGCGCCGTGTTCAACTGGCTCAGGTTCACCGCGTCGGTAGCCTGCGTACCGGCCGCCACGTTGGTGATCTGCCGGTTGCTTCCCGCGCTGCCGACCGACACCGTGTTCGCCCGTGTCGCCAGCGACCCGCTGCCCAGGGCCACCGAATTCGCCGCCAGCGCACGCGCGCTGTCGCCGATCGCGGTGGCGCCGGCCGCGCCGGCATTGGCGAAGGCGCCGACAGCCGTGGCGGATTCCTTGCTCGCCGTGGCGAAGGCGCCGCTGGCGGAGGAGAGATCGCCCGTGGCGCTGCTCCCCGCGCCGGTGGCCGTGGCGAGCGAGCCCGTCGCGCTCGCATCGTCGGAACCGTCGCCCGCTCCCGTGGCCGAGACGTAATGACGGGCACTGGCGACACTGTCGGACAACTGCGTCAGCTGGTCGACATTGACGGCGTCCGTACCCTGCTCGCCCGCGGCCACGTTGGTGATCTGGCGCTCGCCACCGCGTACGCCCACCGACACCGTACCCGCGCGGTCGGCGAGGGCGTTGGAGCCGATGGCCACGCTATCCGCCGCGGTGGCCGTCGCGTTGGCGCCGAGGGCGACGCTGGCGGCGCCACGCGCGGTGGAGAAATCGCCCACCGCGACACTGCTCGCGCCGGAAGCCCAGCTGTTGATGCCCAGCGCCGTGGCATTGGCACCCGGCGCATAGGCGAAGTAACCCAGCGCCGTACTGCCCACGCCCTCGGCTCCCGCGATGGCACCCAGTGCCGTGGCGAAGTCGGCCGTCGCCTGCGCGCCGGCACCGAACGCCGCCGCGCTGTCGCCGGTCGCGCCGGTATAGATGAGTCCGACACCGGCCAGGTTGCTCGGTCCACCGACGGCGACCGATCCGGCACCCGAGGCCGTGGTGGAGGTACCCACCGCGGTCGCATAGTCACCGGTCGCATTGGCCACCGCGCCAAGTGCCGTGGATTGAGCGCCGCTGGCGTAAGCGCCGACACCCGCGGAGGTGGAAGCGAAACCGGCGGCCTGCGCACTGGCGCCGACCGCCGTACCGCCTACGCCGGCACTGGTCGCGCCGGTGTCGACCGGGTTGCCGTTGCCATCGGCGATCAGCGGGTTGCCATCCTCGTCCACGGCGTTACCACCTACCGCGACACTGCCCGCGCCTGTCGCCTGCGCGCCCGCACCGAAGGCGGCCGCGTTCTGGCCGCTGGCCGTGCTGCCGTAGCCGGTCGCGGTCGCGAACTGGTTCGCGGCCACCGCACCGGAACCGGTAGCCGTGGCGCCGGCGCCGGCCGCGAGGGCGCCCGAACCGGAAGCGGTGGCGTAGTCACCGCTCGCCTGCGCGTCGTCGCTGCCGTCACCCAGGCCGTTCGCCTTGAAGTAATGACTTGCGTCGCCGACGCTGGTGGCCAGCGAATCCAGCTGCCCCTTGTTCACCGCGTCGGTGGCCTCGGTACCGGCCGCGACGTTGGTGACCTGCCGCTCGCTGCCGACATCGCCCACCGAAACGGTATTCGCCCGATCGTTGAAGGAGCTCGCTCCAAGGGCCACGGAGTTCGCCGCCGCGGCGATCGCCGATTCGCCCACCGCCGTGCTGCTCACGCCGTCCGCGTAGCTGTTCCAACCCAGCGCGGTCGCATAATCCGCCGTGGCCCACGCGCCCGTGCCGAAGGCGGACGAGGCATAACCCGAGGCTTGTGCCGGTATCAGCCCGAAGAATGTGCTGCCACCGACGGCGACGCTTTCGTCGCCCGTCGCTTGCGCGCTTTCACCCACGGCCACGCTGCTCGCGCCGGTCGCGGCACTCTGCGTGCCGATCGCCGTCGACAGATCGCCGATCGCGTTGGCGACCGCGCCCACCGCCGTCGCCTGCGCGCCACTGGCGTACGCACCCACACCGAAGGACGACGCGGCGAAACCACTCGCCTGGGAACTCGCGCCGACCGCCGTGCCGCCGACACCCGCGCTCGTCGCGCCGGTATCGACCGGCACGCCACCGTTGGTGATCAGCGGATTGCCGTCTTCGTCCACGGCGACGCCGCCCACCGCGACGCTGCCCGGGCCGTTGGCCTGCGCACCGGCGCCGTACGACGCGCTGTTCTGTCCGGAAGCGACGCTGCCATATCCGGTGGCCGTCGCGTTGACACCCGTGGCGACCGCACCGCTGCCGTTGGCCGTGGCGCCCACGGCACCCGCGAGGGCGCCCGAACCGGAAGCGGTGGCGTAGTCGCCGATCGCCTGCGCGTCGTCGCTGCCGTCACCCAGGCCGTTCGCCTTGAAGTAATGACTTGCGTCGCCGACGCTGGTGGCGAGTGAATCCAGCTGCCCCTTGTTCACCGCGTCGGTGGCTTCCGTACCCGCCGCCACGTTGGTGACCTGACGCTCGCTACCGACGTCGCCAACCGACACCGTGTTGTCGCGATCCGCGTACGAACCCTGGCCCAGCGCCACCGAGTTCTCGCCGATCGCCCAGGCGTTCGCGCCCAGCGCCGTACCGCCGTTGCCCAGCGCCCAGCTGCCCGCACCGATCGCCACCGCGTTCGCGCTTTCGATGCCGAACAGGCCGAAACCGGTCTCGGCGTAGTTGCCGATCGCCACGCTGCCTTCGCCCGCCGCGCTCGCACCACCGCCGATCGCCGTCGAGCCGCTGCTATAGGCAGACGAACCGTAGCCCGTGGCCACCGACAGGTCGCCATCGGCGAAGGCCTGCGCACCGTTGGCCACCGCGCCCGCACCGGAGGCCTGCGCGAGGAAACCGCTCGCCGTCGACTGCTCGCCCTGCGCGAACGCCGCCGTGCCCAAGGCCGTGGCGAACTGGCCTTCCGCCTGCGCGCTCGCGCCCACCGCCGTCGCGGCCAGGCCCGAGGCCGTCGCCGGACCGACCGCTTCACCGGTCGCCGTGTACGTGATCAATGGATTGCCATCTTCATCCAGCGCCTGTCCGCCGATCGCCGTCGCCCCGTTGGCCGAGGCTTGCGCTCCGGAACCATAGGCCGAGCTGTTCTGACCGGATGCCACCGAGCCATAGCCGGTGGCCGTGGCGAAGTCGGCGTTCGTGCTCGCACCACTACCGATAGCGGAAGAACCGGTGCCTTGCGCAATCGCGCCCTGGCCCACCGCCGTCGTGTAATCGCCGCTGGCGAAGCTACCCGCACCGAAACCCGATGCCCCATAACCGCTGGCGATGGCGCCATGGCCGTTCGCCGTCGCCTCGTCACCGATGGCGGTGCTGCTTTCGCCGGTCACCGTGGAGCCGCTACCCGTGACCGACGTGTTCGCGCCCACCGCCGTGCTGTTTTCGCCATCGATGACGGAACTGGCGCCCAGGCCCGTCGCGTTGTTGCCGCTGATGGAGGTGTTGCTGCCGTAGGCCGAGGCGTTGTCGCCCCAGACGAAGGAGTTGGTACCGACCGTCGTCGTCTGCACGCCGATGGCGCGGCTCAGGAAACCGACCGCGACCGCGCCCACATCGAGCGCACCGGCGTTCGCGCCGACCGCCGTGGCATTGAGATGATCGGCCGTGGCCGACCAGCCGATCGCCGTGCTGTAATCGGCCGTGCCCCATGCGCCTGCGCCGAAAGCCGACGAACCGATACCGCTCGCGATCGTGGGAATGAAGCCGCCGTAGGCCGTGCCGCCCACCGCCACGCTTTCCTCGCCCGTCGCCTGCGACGATTCACCGACGGCGACACTGCTCGCACCGGTCGCCGCGCTCTGCGTACCCACGGCCGTCGAGTAATCGCCGATCGCGTTGGCGACCGCACCGACCGCCGTCCCCTGTGCACCGCTGGCGTACGCACCCACGCCGATCGCCGAGGAAGCGAAACCACCGGCCTGCGCGCTCGCACCGACGGCCGTGCCACCGACCGCGGCCGTCGTCGCCGCCGTATCTACCGGAACACCTTGATGGGTCACCAGCGGATCGCCGTCCTCGTTCACGGCGACACCACCGACCGCGACGCTAGCCGGACCGCTCGCCTGCGCACCGGCACCGTAGGCCGCGCTGTTCTGTCCCGTGGCGACACTCCCGCTGCCGGTCGCCGTCGCATTCGACCCCGTGGCGACCGCGCCGCTGCCGAACGCACTCGCGCCGTCGGCACCCGCATAGGCACCGGAACCCGAGGCCGTCGCATACTGGCCGGTGGCCTGCGCATCGTCGGAACCGTCGCCGTTGCCCGTGGCCTTGAAGTAGCGCGTCGCATCGCTCACCGACGAGTCGAGCTGCGCCTTGTTCACCGCGTCGGTGTCTTCGGTTCCCGCCGCCACGTTGGTGACCTGCCGCTCGCTACCGACGTCGCCGACCGACACCGTGTTGTCGCGATCCGCGTACGAACCCTGGCCCAACGCCACCGAGTTCTCGCCGATCGCCCAGGCGTTCGCACCCAGCGCCGTGCCGCCGTTGCCCAGCGCCCAGCTGCCCGCGCCGATCGCCACCGCGTTCGCGCTTTCGATGCCGAACAGGCCGAAGCCGGTCTCGGCGTAGTTGCCGATCGCCACGCTGCCTTCGCCCGCCGCGCTTGCGCCACCGCCGATCGCCGTCGAGCCACTGCTGTAGGCAGACGAGCCGTAGCCCGTGGCCACCGACAGGTCGCCATCGGCGAAGGCTTGCGCACCGTTGGCCACCGCGCCCGCACCGGAGGCCTGCGCGAGGAAACCGCTCGCCGTCGATTGCTCGCCCTGCGCGAACGCCGCCGTGCCCAAGGCCGTGGCGAACTGGCCCTCCGCCTGCGCGCTCGCGCCCACCGCCGTCGCGGCTAGGCCCGAGGCCGTCGCCGGACCGACCGCTTCACCGGTCGCCGTGTATGTGATCAATGGATTGCCATCTTCATCCAGCGCCTGTCCGCCGATCGCCGTCGCCCCGTTGGCCGAGGCTTGCGCTCCGGAACCATAGGCCGAGCTGTTCTGTCCCGATGCGACGGCGCCATAGCCCGTCGCCGTGGCGAACTGCTTCGTCGCCACCGCGCCGGAACCGAACGCGCTCGCGCCCGTCGCACCGGCGTAAGCACCCGAACCGGAGGCCGTCGCGAAATCGCCCGTGGCCTGCGCATCGTCGCTTCCATCGCCGGCGCCTTTCGCCTTGAAGTAATGCGTGGCATCGCTGACATCGTCGGCAAGCTGGTTCACCTGCGTCGACACGCCATCGACGCGGGTGGACAACGTGTCCACGCGGGCCGATACACCGCCGACCGACGACGAGACCTTGTCCAGTTGCCGCTTGTTGACCGCATCGGTCGCCTGCGTGCCATCGGCGACGTTCACCAGCTGGCGCTCTTCGTTGATCTTGCCGATCGATACGGAGTTCGCGCGATCCGCGATCGATCCGTCACCGAGCGCGACGGAATTCTTCGCCGTGGCGCGCGAATCCGTGCCGAATGCCGAACTGGCCGATCCGCTCGCATAGGAAGACTCGCCGACCGCGACACTGTCCGTACCGACGGCGCGGGCGTTCTGTCCCAGCGCCGTCGCATAGATGCCGGCGGATTGCGCGTTCTGTCCCAGGGCGACGCTGTACGCGCCGCTGCTGTTCGCCGCCGTGCCCACCGCCGTGCTGTAGTCGCCCGCGGCCTTGCTGGCGGTGCCGCAGGCGAACGCGTCGTCACCCTTGGCGACCGGCGCCTTGCCCTGGATGCCGAACAGGTAGCCGCCGCATACGTTGCCCGCGTGCGCCGGGGCGCTGCCCAGCGCCAGCATCGCGCCGGCAGCCAGTGGCAACGCCGCCAATGCGGCACGCACGCGTCGTGACGCACCACCCTTGCCGCTGGCCCGGGCCAGCTCCGAAGCCACGACCAGAATCCCGAGCGTCTTGTTCCAGACCTTGCTGTAGATGGTGTTCACGTCAGCCTTCCTCCCAGATGTCCGCATGTGAGCGATCGATGCGCGGGCGCGCGGCGCGCTGCCCTCCGCCAGTCCGTCGCGACCGCGGCGGACGATGTATCCCCATGACCGGCACAGGCGCCGGCCGCTCGAACGTGTTCGGTGTGTATGTCCCCCGCCCGCATGACGGGCGCATCACGGTCGAGGCCCCGGCGAACCGGGGCCTCTTCCATGTCGTGCGTCAGAGCGTGTACGCACCCAGGACGCTTACGCCCGAGTACGCCTTCACTCCCTTCACGGTCAGCGTCCACGTACCAGCCGCCGGCTTCCCGGCGGTGAACGGTTCACTGTTGCCGGGACGGTTCGGCTGGTCCTTCACCTTGCCGCTGGGATCGGTCACCGAGATCGACACGTCACCCGAGCCACCGAAGGTGCGCAGGGTCAGCGTCTTCGCGTTGGCCGGCACCGTCAGCAGGTAGACGGTGCTCGCACCGGCCGCACCCTTCTGGTTGCCCAGCGCCGTGTTGTTGCTCAGCACGATGCCCGGAGGCGCCGGCGGCGGACCCCATGCGTCGTACTGCGACTGCGTCTCCGCATCGGACAGGCACGCGTTGAGGCTGGTGGCCTGGCCGGCCGTGATGAGGCCGTCGGTGGCGAGCTGGCCGGCATAGGCATGCACGGCGGTGCGGTAGTCACCGACACTCGCGGCGGCACCGGCGAGGATCTGTGCATTGGCGATCACGTTGGCGCCGATGATCACGCCGCCCGGCACGAGGGTCGGGATGCCGGTATCGCAGGTGAGCAGCTTCTGCGACGTGCGGTTGAGGCCCCAGCCGATGTCCTGGAACAGCGCGGGCGTCAGGTCGACGTCGATCTGGCCGACGAGATCCTGGCTGATCGCGTATTCCATGATCGCGTTCGGTGTCAGGCGCGTGTCGTAGTGCGAGAACGACGAGCCCTGGGCGAGCACGGTCGGCGCATACAACTGGACGTTGCCCTGCGCGTCGGTGCCGGCGAGGCCGGTGCCCGTACCCACGGCGCCGGTCAGGCCGGCGAGGTTCGCCTTCAGCTTGTTGCCGTCGACCTGGCTCACCGCGATCACCGGGATGTTCACCGGCGAGGCGGGCGTGCCTCCCGGCGTGATCGCGCCGGCCTGGTTGTTGGCGATGAGCACGGCGGAAGCGCCGGCCGCCTGCGCGTTGAGCGTCTTCACGGTGAAGTCGCACGTACCGCGATCGATCAGCGCGATCTTGCCCGCGATCGCCGAGCCATTGGTGATCGCCGCACAGCCATCGGCGGGCGAGGCCTGCGCCACGCTGCCGGTGAAGTTGGACGAAGTCGCCGTCGGTCCGAACGCGGCCTGCGAATAACCGTAGTCGCCGGCCGCGGCGGCCGGTGCCGTCACTCGGAAGACGTTCGGCGTGCCGAGGGCCAGCGGTGCTTCCGCTTTCACGGTGGCGCCGGTGAACACCAGCTTGCCGTCGTCCAGCGCCGCCGTGACACGCTGCGCCGGGGTGAGGTCGTACCACTTCTTCATCTGCGTATCGTTGAAGACGAAGGTGGAATAGATGTCCGGACGCGCCACGCCGTCGTCGCCGACATACGGCGAACCGGTGGTCAGGCTGTTGAAGCCGGAGAAGCCCAGGCCATGGGCCATTTCGTGGAGCACGACGTTGAGGAAGTTGATCGAGCCCGCCGGCGTCTTGCCGTCCAGGCCGAAGTACCAGCGCGAACCCTCCAGGCAACCCGGCGTACCCAGTGCGCCGTTGAACTGGCTCTGGATGTCGGCTTCGCCCGGCACGCCGTCCTCGTGGGTCAGGGCATCGAACAGCGCGGAGTGGTACCAGGTGTTGCGCACCGCACCCGGCGGCAACGTGCTGGCGTCGTCGAAATAGAAGATGTACGTGGTGCCGGAGGAACCGAGCACGCCCGAGGTGGCATCGCACGACAGCGGCTCGAAGGTCGCGTTATTCACGATCGTGACGTCGCTCTGCAACACGGCGCCCCAGATATCGGCGGCGAACTGGTAGACGTTCAACGCCTGCTTGCCGACGGTGGTGCCGGGATTGCCGCCGACCGGCGTGGCTGGCGTCTGGTCGTCGAGACCCTGGCCGGTGCCGACGTCCTGGTTGACGATCTTGATCTCGGCGGCCTGGGCACCGACCGTGGCGAACAGGCCGGCGGCGGCGAGCGCGGTAAAGAGAAGGCTGCGGCGGATCATCGGGTCACCTCCGGCGCCTTCGGCGCGGCCTGCACGCCGTGGTCATCGTGATGCACGCTCAACGTACCGTCGGGCGCGCGCTCGGCGACGACGCTGCTCATCAGTTCCTGCGGCACGCGCACGGCCTTGGCACGGACGCCGTTGCCGAGGCTCACCGTGCGGAAGGTGGATTTCGCATCGGCCGCCGTACGTGGTTGTGCCGAAAGCAAGGAAGCCCGGCTGGAACGGACCTGGAAGGCCTTCGAAAGCGCCGCCCGTTCGGCCGCCGTCGGCTCGCGGAGGCGGCCGGTCGAAGGATCGATGGCGACCTGGACGCCCTGGACCATGACGGTCTGCGGCTGGGTCGCGTGCGGCGTGTCGGCGGCGTGTGCCGCTCCCGCCACCGTGAAGATGCCCGTCAGCACGAGACCCAGGGCCTGTGCCAGTGATCGTGAAGTCATTACCCATACCTCCCTAGTGCGGCGCCGGGACCCCTCCCTGCACGCCCACCGGCGAAGACCCCCTCGCCGGCGTAAACACTCGAGGATTCGACGTTCCCCTCAACGCCAATCCCTGCCCGCCGGCGCGCGAGCGCCAGCGGTGACGATTCATGACGTGGTGGTGCCCCAGTGCACGGCCTTGCCGCGGCGACATGGTGCGATCGAACGATTTACCATCTGCACTACCCCTTACCCGTGGTACTGCTGGCGGACGGCCGATTGCCGGTCGTCTTCCCTTTTGATGTCCTGGCGGACGTCCCCTGCGAAAAGGTCGAATCGAGATCCTTCCTGCCGCCCTCCTGCGCGTCGTCTTATTGACGGCGGTCGTTGGAACGTAGCAGCAGGAAAATGCGAACGTCAATCGTTTGACGCAAATTTTCGTGTCGTCCAAACGTGAGTGCGGGAAACCCCGTGCAAACGATGATCGGACGTCCGGATAAGGTTTCAATTCATAGCCTTGCGCGACAATAACGTCCTGTTACATCTCTTGTACAACGAGCCCAAAGCGAAAAAAATCATGGACTTGATCGATATTGGCGCCAACCTCACCCACGATTCCTTTCGTCAAGATCTTGACGATGTACTGACCCGGGCGACGGCCCACGGCGTGGGAAAGATGATCGTCACCGGCGCTTCACGTGAAGGCAGCACGCACGCCCTCGAACTCGCCCGCGCCCATCCCGGACGCCTCTACGCGACGGCCGGCGTGCATCCCCACCACGCGATCGACTACGACGACGAAACCCATGCGCTGTTGCGCCGGCTCGCGAAAGAGCCGGAAGTTCGTGCGGTTGGTGAAACCGGGTTGGACTACAACCGCAATTACTCGCCGAGGGACGTCCAGCGGGAGGTGTTCGAACGTCAACTGGAGATTGCCGTCGAGGTGGGGAAGCCGTTGTTTCTCCACCAGCGCGACGCCCACCACGACTTCCTCGCCATCCTGAAGCGGTATCGCGATCGCGTCCCGGCGGCCGTCGTGCATTGCTTCACCGATACCGGCGAAGCATTGCGCGACTACCTCGACCTGGACTGCCATATCGGCATCACCGGCTGGATCTGCGACGAACGCCGGGGCGCGCACCTGCGCGAGCTGGTGAAAATGATTCCAGCGAACCGGCTGATGCTGGAAACCGACGCGCCCTACCTGCTCCCACGCACGATCCGGCCCATGCCGAAGGATCGACGCAACGAACCGATGTACCTGGCGCACATCCGCGACGAGGTGGCGAAGGACCGTGGCGAGACGCGTGAAGCATTGACCGAAGCAAGCGTGCGCACGACGGAAGCCTTCTTCCACCTCGCCACCTGACCATTCGCGCCTTCGGTGACAATCGCCCCTGGTGAAAGCCCGCTCTGGTGAAAACCGGCTCTGGTGGGAGCGGACCTTGTCGGCGATCCCGCGGCAGCGGGGCAGGTTAGGGCAAGCACCCATCGCCGCTGAAGCGGCTCCCACAGAACCCACCGCTCGATGAAAATGAGGTGCCTCGACGATCTCGTCAGCCCGAGTGCAGTCCCGTCAACGCCGCCTCGGCGAGATCCACCTCGCGCAACAACGTCTGCAAGGTTTCATCGTTGATCTCGTGGCTGCGGCGTAACGCATACAGCTCGCGACGCTCCGCACGAAGCGCGGCCAACCTCATCACGCGTTCCGTGCCCGCCTCGGCGCGCGCCTTCTCCGGCACGTCGCCTTCCTCGCCCGCGGCCTCGAGCCGCTGCTGGTAATCCGCCATGACGCGCGCGGCGACGCGCGAGGCCAGCGCCACGGCGTTCTCGTCGCCACCGGCCTCCACGCGTTGCTGCTCGCCGGCGATACCTCGCAGCGCGGCTTCGGCGGCCAGCGCGCGTGCCTTGCGCTCTTCACGCACACGCGGATCTTCGCCGGGAATCTTCAAACCCTTCACGGACAGCGGCAGGCCGATCGCACCGAACAGCAGCGTGCAAAGGATGACGCCGGTGGCGAGGAGGATCATCAAGTCACGCACGGGAAACGGCACGCTGTCGCTTTTCATCAGCGGCAACGAAAGCACGCCCGCCATGGTGATGGCCCCCCGCACACCCGCCAAGGCCGTGGTCCAGACCAGTCTCGTACCCACCTTCGGACGCTTCTCGCCCCGATGCAGCGCACGCATGAACATGAAGCGCAGCGACACCCACACCCAGATGAAACGCAAGACGACGAGCGCCAGGGTAATGGCGACCACGTACGCAGGCAGGTGCCACATCGGCCCGCCACCCGCCTGGACCAGGTCGTTCTTCGCGCCGTCGACGATGCCGGGCAACTGCAGGCCGAGCAGGAGGAAGATCAGGCCGTTGAAAGTGAATTCGACCATCGACCACACCGCGCCGTTCTGCATGCGCGTCGCGACATAGCCGCCCTTCAGCACATCGGTGTAGTTCATGGTCATGCCCGCGGCGACGGCGGCAAGGATTCCCGACACGCCGAAATGTTCCGCCAGCAAATAAGCGGCGAAGGGAAGCAAGAGCAACAAGGCCACCTGGCTCGCCGGGTCGACCTCGTCGCTCCATCGCACGAGTCGGCGGCGGAAGATACCGAATACATAGCCGACGAAGGCCCCGGCTGCCACGCCACCCAATGCCATCACGGCGAAATCGCCTGCCGCCGTCGCGAGCGAGAACTGGCCCGTGAGCTCCGCCGCTATCGCGAATTGCAACACCACGAGACCGGAAGCATCGTTGAGCAAGGCTTCGCCGGAGAGGATGTGCATCAAGCGTGGCGGTATCGTCGAACCGCCGGTGATCGATGTCACCGCCACCGCGTCCGTCGGTGACAAGACCGCCGCCAGGGCGAATGCCACGGCGAGCGGCACGGTGGGAATCATCCAGTGCACAAAATAGCCAATGCCGAGGATGGTGAAAAACACCAGCCCGATGGCGAGCGCGAGGATCGGACCGCGCAACAGGAACAGTTCACGCTTCGGGATTCGCCACCCGTCGGCGAAAAGCAACGGCGGAATGAAGAGCAGGAAAAACAGCTCGTGGTCGAACTCCACGTGCATGCCGAATGGCCGCGCCAGCAGGGCCCCCAGGGCGATTTGCAGCAATGGCAATGGCAACTTCACCGGCAGGACACGAACGACCGCCCCCGAAAGGGCCACGACCAGGAGAAGCACGAGGATGGTGATGACGAGATCCATCGCGCGACGCTAGCCGGGGCGGCGAGGACAGGCAACCGGCGGCCTGTCGAAAGCTCGACGAAAGGGCATGAACTTACGAACGAATTCGTAATTACCTGCTTAGGATTTATTCCTATTGTTGCCTAGCGTGACAGGGGTTTACGTTGTTTTCACGCACCGCCGCGATGCGGTCGCCACTTTTGCGCCATGGACGACGTCCTTGCTTGCACGAGTTCCAGGGGAGATTCCGATGCCTTATCCGTTCAGGACAGTACCCCCTTCAGGAGGTGGCGGACGCCTGCGTTCGCCATGAGGCCGCGCGACCGGTCGCCGCGTTAAGCGAGCGGAAGGTCATGCGGAACGCCATAACGAGATAGCCGCTTCCCGCCGACGTATCGGCGAAACGTTCGCGTGCCGCGCGGACGCGGGGCTGTCTTGGCCGTCATTTCGTCACGCGTTACTTCAGGAGGGTAGTCCATGCAGCACGTAAACCCATCATCGACCGCGTCCCGTCGGAAGCTCGCCCTTGCCGTGGCTTTCGCCATCGCCGCCGGCAGCACGGGCGGCGCGTTCGCGCAGAGCAACGCCACCGGCTCGATCTTCGGTTCGGCGGCGCCAGGTGACACGATACATATCGAGAACACGGCCACGGGTCTCCGCCGCGACATCACCGTGGACGCGAGCGGCCGCTATCGCGCCAATTCATTGCCCATCGGCACGTACGACGTCACCCTGATGCACAACGGTGCCGCCATCGACACCCACAAGGGCGTCCAGACCCAGATCAGCCAGAGCACCGACGTCTCCTTCGCGGCGACCAATGCCGATGCGACGACGCTGGGCAACGTGCAGGTCACCGCCAACAGCCTTCCGAGCATCGACGTCAGTTCCGTCGATTCGCGCACCGTGCTCAGCGCCGATCAGCTCGCCAAGCTGCCCATCGCGCGCACGTCGATCAGTTCGATCGCCCTGCTCGCCCCCGGCACGACATCGGCCGCGCGTGGCTACGGCAACGCTCTCTCGTTCGGCGGTTCGTCGGCTTCGGAGAATGCTTACTACATCAACGGATTCCAGGTCACCAATCCGCTGACCGGCGTCAGCTCGCGCCAGCTTCCCTATGACGCGATCGACCAGGAGCAGGTGCTGATCGGCGGTTACGGCGCCGAGTATGGCCGTTCCACCGGCGGCGTCATCAACGTCGTGACCAAGCGTGGCTCGAACGAGTGGAAAGGCGACGTGCAGGTGCTCTGGTCGCCGGAAGCGCTCGCACAGGAACCACGCAACGTCTATCTCCGCAACGGCACGCTCTACCAACGCGGCAATGCCTACGCCCAACGTGATTCGGAAAACCTGCAGTACTCCGGCTCGCTGGGTGGCGCCCTGGTGAAGGACAAGCTGTTCATCTTCGCCGCCGCGGACTGGATCCGCCAGACCGGCAACTACACCGGCCCCAACTCGGTCAGCGACGATGAGAAGGACACAGCGAAGACGAAGCGCTGGCTCGGCAAGATCGACTGGAACATCACCGACAACAACATCCTCGAACTGACCGGCATCGGCGATACCGAAACCACCGACGCCTCCATCTTCGCGTACAACTACAACACCGGGCGCGGCGATTACCTCGGCCACCAGTACACCAAGAACTACAACGGCACGCAGACGAACGGCACGCCCGGCGGCGAAACCTATATCGCCCACTACACCGGCTACATCACCGACGACCTGACCATCAATGCGATGTACGGCCGCGCGCATTCCGACCACGAACAGAACGTGGACGGTGCGTCCGGCGTGGCATGTCCGTCGATCACCGACGCCCGCGTCGAATTCAACAACAACAAGCAGACCGGTTGTACGGTCGGCGCCACGTCCACCCTCCTTCCCGGGTCGAAGGACAGTACGAAGGGATGGAGCGCCAACATCGAATACCGGATCGGTGACCACGATCTCCGTGCCGGCGTCGACAACTACGTGCTCCGCGCCACCTGGGGTTCCATTCCCGTGGGCGGCACGTCGTACACGTACAACGATGTAGGCGACGGCAGCGTCATCCAGCAGCGCCTGATCAACCTCGGCCTCGATCCCGGCCTGTACAACCCGGCCGACTTTCCCAACGGCTATTACGTGGAGTCCACCGCGCTGACCACCGGCACGTCCGCGCGGACCAACCAGCGCTCGCAGTTCGTCGAGGACAACTGGCAGATCACCGATCGCTGGCATGGATACGTCGGGTTGCGCAACGAGCAATTCTCCAACTACAACGGCGTCGGCGAAGCCTATGCGCGCGCACGTCATCAGCTCGATCCCCGCCTCGGCGTCTCCTGGGATGTCTATGGCGACAGCTCGCTGAAGGTCTATGCCAACGCCGGACGCTATCACCTCGGCCTGCCGACGTCGGTGGCCGTACGTGGTGCCGGACCGTCGACGTATCCTTCGCAATACTTCAGCTTCACCGGCATCGATCCCGCCACCGGCATCCCGACGGGGCTGGGCCAGGGTGCGTACTCGAACACCTATTTCCTCAATGGCGCCAATGGCACCCCGCCGGATGCGAAGACCGTTTCGGCCCGCGACCTGCATTCGTACTACCAGGATGAATACATCCTGGGCTTCGACAAGCAGCTCGCCGACAACTGGGTCGTCGGCGCCAAGGCCATGTACCGCCGGCTGCGCAGCCTGATCGACGACACCTGCGATTCCGCGCCGCTCCAGGCGTGGGGCGACCGCAACGGCCTCAGTGCGGAGGTTGCCGCTGGCATCGCCAGCAGTACCGGTTGCTGGCTGTACAACCCTGGCCGAGCCAACACCTTCGTCGTATCGCCGTCCGCCGGACAGTACCTGGAAATCCCGCTGTCGGCCAAGGACATCGGCGAACCCAAGCCCAAGCGCTCGTACTACATGCTCGACCTGTATGCCGAACACCAGTTCAGCGACAAGTGGTACGGCAAGTTCGACTACACCTATTCGCGTAGCTACGGCAACTCCGAAGGCCAGTTGGACTCGAATATCGTCCAGGCGGACGTCTCCACCACCGAGAGCTGGGACTTCCCCCAGATCATGGAGAACACCAATGGCGATCTCCCGAACGACCACAAGCACCAGCTGCGCGTCTACGGCACTTATGTACCGACCGAAGAATGGCAATTCTCCACGGTGAGCCGTGTCACCTCGGGCGCACCCGTCAGCTGCCTGGGCATCCGTCCGCTCTCAGCCGGCGGCGACCCCTATGGCTACGGCGCCAACTACTTCTGGTGCAACGGGGAACCCTCGCCCCGCGGGTCACGCGGACGCACGCCTTGGACGTACACCATGGATGTGAGCGCGGCATGGAAGCCGGCTTTCGCCGATCACAAGCTCACGTTCTCGGCGGACATCTTCAATCTTCTGGGCAAGCAGCAGGTGACCCAGTACTTCGAGACGGGCGAGACATCGAACGGCCTGGCCAATCCGAACTACAAGCGCGCCCGGTCGTTCCAGGATCCACGCTACGTCCGCCTCGGCGCGCGTTACGACTTCACGCTCTGACCTAGAAGAAGAAAAGCGACACTCCCCAGATTGGCCGCTCCGCCTGGAGCGGCCTTTTTTTCGTTCCATGACTATTTCGTGTCTTCGGAAGGCAGTGAAAATTTTCCGTTCATCATGAAAACTTTTTCATCTTCGCCTTAACGCGCCGCGCATCTTCCTGCGCCATCCATGCGGACAACCGCATTCCTTCGCCACCTCGCCTTGCGGCCCGTACATCAGGCCCTTGCGCCCCGCCTGTGCACAAGAGGGACAAGAAATTTCGTTCATGCAACTCGCATTGAGTGTCGATGTCGGCCGGGCGTAGTTTGCGTCCGCTTGTTGCAGTTTCGTTAACCGCGGCACGCGGCGCATCGATGCGGAGGAGATCGACGCCATAAGGGGGCCCGGACGGCCATCACGTGAACCACTCCGTTCCGTTCGTCGAGGGATGACGGGACGACTTGAAGCATTTGGCCAATGGCCGGGGAGATCACCATGGATTCGCGTTACTCAATGGAGCGCACCAGGCGGCGCTCGTTATCGTTCGCCATCGCGCTCGGCCTCGGCCTGGTCGCCACGGGCGCCTTTGCGCAGAGCACGGTCGGCGCCGTCTACGGCACGGCCGACGCGGGGGCGCAGGTCACCGCGACCAATACCGGAAACGGATTGAGCCGATCCGCCACCGTCGGCAACGACGGCCGGTTCAACATCTCGTCGTTGCCACCCGGCGACTACAAGATCACCTCGACCAAGGGTGGGCAGAGCTCCACGCGTGACATCCAGATCGTCGCCGGCCAGGGCTTCAACCTGAACCTCGCCGGCGGCAACGCGGCTGGCGCGGCCAATGCGAGTGCCCAGGACCTGACGACCGTGTCGGTGACGGCGAACGCGCTGCCGCCGATCGACATCACCTCGAGCCAGACCAATACGGTCATGACCTCGGAGCAGATCAAGCAGCTGCCGCTGGCGCGCAACCAGACCGCCGTGGCCCTGCTCGCGCCCGGCGCCACCAAGGGCGACAGCGCCTTCGGCAACCTTGCCTCCTTCGGCGGCGCGTCCGTCGCCGAGAACAGCTACTACGTGAACGGCTTCAACGTCACCAACTTCTTCCAGAGCCTCACCTACTCACAGGTTCCGTTCGAAGCCATCGACCAGGAAGAGATCCAGGACGGCGGTTACGGTGCCGAGTACGGCAATTCGACCGGCGGCGTGATCTCGGTGAATACCAAGCGCGGCACGAACGAGTGGAAGGGCGGCGTCGACTTCACCTGGGACCCTTACCAGTTCCAGGCCAAACAGCCGAACATCTACCTGCAGAACGGCAGCCTGCTGCAGAACAACCGGCACAACAGCAACTACGTGGTCGGCAACAACAACACCGGCAACGCCACCGACTTCGGCCAGCGCTGGAACGCGTGGCTGGGCGGTCCGCTGATCAAGGACAAGCTGTTCATGTTCGCCCTCGTCGGCGGCACACGCACGGCCGACGAACACTACGGGGACTCCTCCGGTAGCGGCAACTTCAACAAGACCACGATCAAGGACCCGCGTTACCTGGTCAAGCTGGACTGGAACATCAACGAGAGCAACATCCTCGAATACACCGGCTTCAGCGACAGCAGCACGCAGCAGCAGAGCATCTACGGATACAACTACGACGCCGACGGCCAGCCGCACCGGGGTGACTACCTCGGCCAGGTCTACGACAAGACCGGCGGCATGAACAACATCCTGAAGTACACCAGCTACATCACCGACGACTTCACGATATCGGCGCAGTACGGCAAGAGCACCAACCGACGAGACGAACGCGCCACCACGGCCGATGGCACGCTGGAAGAATACGATGGCAACATCTTCAACGCGGCGAACTCGCCCGGTTGCCCGTTGATCGCCGATAACCGCATCCCGGTGAACAACGGCGGTACCGCCGCGCCGCATTGCTCGTTCACCAGCGGCTTCCTCAATACGCCCGACGGCGAAGACAAGCGCAACGCCGGCCGCATCGACTTCGAGTACCACCTCGGCGACCACGAGCTGAAGGCCGGTTGGGCACGCGACCACTTCACCACCGACACCGGCACCGCCTACGAGGGCGGCAATCGCTGGACGTACATTTCGCAGCCGGAGGCCGTCCTCGGCCACGCTCCGGGTCTCGATCCGGCGGACAGCGTCGTCGAGCAGACCGTGTTCGCCACGGGCGCGAAGGTCGGCATCACGCAGAAGTCGTACTACCTGCAGGACAACTGGCACATCACCGACAACTTCGTCGCCCGCATCGGCGTGCGCAATGATGGCTTCGAGAACACCAACAGCCTTGGCCAGACGTATGTGAAGCAGGTGCACAGCTGGCAGCCGCGCCTGGGCTTCTCGTGGGACGTGCATGGCGATTCGACGTTGAAGGTTTATGGCAGCGCCGGCGATTATTCGCTGCCGCTGGACGGCAACGTGGCCCTGCGCGGGTCCTCGGCTTCGCTGTACCAGAACCAGTACTTCAGCTACACGGGCATCGACCCGGTGACCGGCGCACCCACCGGCCTCGGCGCCTTGCCGGCGGCCTATGCGGCGGCCTTCCCGTCGCGCACCGGCGTCATCTACTCGAACGGCGAAGCCGGCGTGGTCCCGAATCCGGGTGCCGTCGCCACGAAGGACCTGAAGCCGTTCAAGCAGCGTGAATTCATCCTGGGCGCGCAGCAGCAGATCGCCGACTGGACCTTCGGTGCCAAGGCCATCTATCGGAAGGTGCTGACCGGCATCGACGACTCCTGCGACTTCCGTCCGATCGCCAAGGCGGCCAACGCGCAGTACGGGCTCAACCTCGACACCACGAGCCTGACCCCTGCCGATGCCAACGTCCCCGGTTGCTACATCTTCAATCCGGGCAGCTCGGTGACGTTGCGTACACCGGTGGATGCCACCGGAACGCTCTACGACATCCACTTGCCGGGCGTGGACGTGGGGGAGCCGAAATACAAGCGCTCCTACCTCGCGCTGCAATTGACCGCCGAGCGCAACTTCGACAACACCTGGTACCTGAAGACGTCGTATGTCTTCTCGCATACGCGGGGCAATGCCGAAGGTGGCGTCGATTCCAGCAATGGCCAGGCCGACACCGGCACGACCGAGTTGTTCGACTATCCGGAGATCATGGCCGGTTCGAACGGCTACCTGCCGAACGATCGCAAGCACACGTTCAAGGTCTACGGCGCGTGGCAGATCAACGACCAGTGGCTGGTCGGTGCGAACGGCGTGTTCCAGACCGGCCGTCCGGAGAACTGCTATGGCCTGAACCCGATCGACTCGCAGGTGGTCGGCGGCTACGGCTCGGGCGCCTACCTCTACTGCGATGGCATGGTGGTCCAGCGCGGCTCGGTCGGCCGTACGCCGAGCTACTGGAACATCGACCTGAACGCTTCGTACAAGCCGGTGTGGGCGAAGGGCGTCACCCTTTCGGCGAACGTCTTCAACGTCTTCAATAAGCAACACACGACGTCGATCAACGAAGTGGGCGAGGACGACAGCGGCAATTCGCTCTCCGGGAGCACGTACAAGATCCCGACCAGCTTCCAGCAGCCGCGCTATGTGCAGCTGTCCGCCGAGTACGACTTCTCGCTCTGACGCTCCACCACAAGAAGACAACGGCGCGCGCCCCCGGACGCGCGACCGATGCAACCTCCCCAGATCGCCGCCCGCTCCCACGGGCGGCCTTTTTTATGAAAAGCCCTGGCGGATGCCGACCCAGGTGGGAGCCGCTGCCCTTGTGGGAGCCGCTGCCCCTGTGGGAGCCGCTTCAGCGGCGATGGGTGCTTGCCTCAACCTGGCCCGCTGCCGCGGGATCGCCGACAAAGTCGGCTCCCACAACGATCTTCCCAGTCCGCAGCGTCCATCAACCTCAAGCGACTGCCGCGACACGACGCCGGAAGTAAGGCGCCAGGACGAAGCAAGCCACGCCCATCAGCATCACCACGATGCCACCCCACACGGCCGGCTCGAAACGCTCGTCGAACACGAGGTACGAGGTGAAGATGCCGGACACCGGCACGATCAACGACAACGGCGCCACCGACGTGGCGGGATATTTCTTCATGAGGTTGTTCCACACCATGTAACCGAACACGGTGGTCACATACGCCTGGAACAGCACCGACCCGGTCGCCCGCCAACTCACGCCATGACCGAGGGCCTGGAAGGGGGCCGATCCATGGACGGCGTAGGTGAGGATGAACAGCACCGGCGTGGAGAACATGCTCGACCATGCGACGAACGCGATCATGTCGGCTGGCTTGTGCCGCTTCACGATGAGGTTGCAGGCGCTCCAGCTGAGCGCCGCCAGCAAGACCAGCGCGATGCCTGTCGTGGTGGACGTGCCTTCGACATGGCTTATCACCAGAATCAATCCGCTCGCCGCCAGCAGCATGCCCACCCACTGGGGCAAGCGGATGCGCTCGCGGAAGACCGCCGCGCTCAACAGGACCGTGAAGAACGCGCTGAACTGCAACACCAGCGATGAGAGGCCGGGCGACATCCCCTTGGCCATGGCCAGGTTCACGACCCACCAGAGGCCGACGCCGAACAGCACGCCGTATCCCGCCAACGCAGCGACGGGCACGTCGCGCGGACGGCGCAGGAACAAGACCAGCGGAAACGCGGTGAAGGCGAAGCGCAACCCAGTGAGGAGGAACGGGTCGAGGTCGCGCAGGCCCACCTCGATCACCGAGAAGTTGCTTCCCCAGATCAGGGCGACGAGTACGCCAAGGATCAGATCGGCAAGCTTCACGGCTCGCCGTCGTCTTCGAAGCGCAGGTGCTTCACGCTGCGGCCGTGGCGGCGGACGAGTTTCAGGGCCTCGACGCCCACCTTGATGTGCCGTTCGACGAAGGTGGCCGTGACCGCAGCGTCGCTGGTTTCGGTCTTCACGCCTTCCGGGATCATCGGCTGGTCGGACACCAACAGGAGCGCGCCACAGGGAATGTGGTTGGCGAAGCCGGCGGCGAAGATGGTCGCGGTTTCCATGTCGATCGCCATACTGCGGGTACGCCGCAGGTATTCCTTGAAGCCATCGTCGTGCTCCCAGACCCGGCGGTTCGTCGTGTAGACGGTGCCGGTCCAGTAATCGTGGCCGAGGTCGCGGATCATGGTGGAGACCGCGCGCTGCAGCTGGAACGCCGGCAGGGCCGGCACCTCCGGCAGAAGGTAATCGTTCGAGGTGCCCTCGCCACGAATGGCCGCGATCGGCAGGACCAGGTCGCCGATGGCGTTCTTCTTCTTGAGGCCGCCGCACTTGCCCAGGAACAGCACGGCCTGGGGCTCGATCGCGCTGAGCAGGTCCATGACCGTCGCCGCGTTGGGGCTTCCCATGCCGAAGTTGATCAGCGTGATCCCGTCGGCCGTGGCGTTGGGCATGGGCCGGTCGCGCCCGTGCACCTCCACGCCGTGCTCCAGGGCGAAGCGCTCCACGTAGTGGCCGAAGTTGGTCAGCAGGATATGCCGGCCGAATCCCTCCACGGGCGTGCCCGTGTACCGGGGCAGCCAGTTGGAGACGATCTCGTTCTTGGTTTTCATGTCGAATCCGGGTGCGCATGCGCCGGCGGCGTTCGCCTTTGCTTGCCGACGGCGCGGTTACCGGCGACGCCACGCCGGCGGAGTGCCAAATTCATTCGCGCAAGTGTAGCATCCGGCCCAGCGGGGCAAGCCGGGACGCATCGGGTGTTTCGGGCGCCGCGGGGCCGTCAGGCCTACGACGGGGGGTGGTGCCCGATGCGAATCGGCATAGCGATCGACGCGGCCTGCGATCTGCCGCAGGATTTCCTGGAACGCAACGGCATCGCGGTGATGCCCATCGCCGTGAAGGTGGACCTGCAACGCTTCAAGGACGACCGCGATCCGGTCGAGATCCAGCGTTTCCGCAACCAGAAGCTCGGCAGCCGCAGCCACTCGGCCGAAACCGAGGCGAGCTCGGTGGAAGACGTGCAGAACCTCTTCCTCCAACGGATGGTGAAGGAATACGACTGCGTCGTCTGCCTCACCATCATGGCCACGCGCAGCCCGATCCACGACAACGTGATCAAGGCGAGCTTCGCGATCCTGAAGAACTACCGGCCGGTCCGCGAAGCCGCCGGCATCGGCGGCCCCTTCCTGATGCGCGTGGTCGACACCCGCAACATCTTCGCCGGCTCGGCACCGGTGGTGGTCGAGGCGGTGCGGACGATCCAGGCGGGCAAGTCCCCTGCCGAGGTCCGCGAACGCGCCGCCCACATCGCCGATTGTTCCTATGGTTACATGCTGCCGCGCGACCTCAACTATCTGCGCTCCCGCGCCCGCAGCAAGGGCGACCGCAGCGTGAGCTTCCTGAGTTCCATGCTCGGCACCGCGCTGGATATCAAGCCGATCCTCCGCGCGCACAAGGGTGAAACCGGGCCGGTGGGCAAGGTCCGGGGATTCGAGCACGGCGCGCAGACGCTGTTCGATTACGCCGCGAAGCGTGTGCAGGCCGGCTTGCTCGTGCCTTCGCTCTCGCTCAGCTACGGCGGCGATCTCGACGACATGCGCAACCTGCCCGGCTACCAGGCGCTCACGCGCGTCTGCGCCGAGGCCGGCGTGGAGATCCTGGAAAGCCCGATGGGCATCACCGGCATGGTCAACGTGGGCGAAGGCGCGATGACGCTGGGCCTCGCCTCCGAAGAACACGTGGCCGAGTTCTGAGCATGCGTCCCGCGCACGTCCTGCTCGCCGCCCTCGCCCTGGCGACGGGCGGCGACGTGGTGGCGGAAACCGTCTACAAGTGCCAGGCCGGCGGGCAGACGATCTACCAGCAGACACCCTGCGCGAAGAACCAGCGCCAGCAGGCGATCCAGCTGCAGGACTCCGCTCCGGCGGACGGGCGCGTGGCACCGATGCCCGGGCCGCCGCCATCGCGCGAGACGGTCGACGAGGTGCCTCCGCCACAGGCGCCCATGGCGCCGGCCCCCGTGCTCTACGGCTGCATCCGCGCCACCGATGGCAAGCCGTATACCAGCGACAACGGCCATCCCGAGCCGTATATGGCTCCGCTCGGCGTGCTCGGCGCCATCACTCCGTCGCTCGCCGATACCTATGGCAGCCGCGACGCGGCTGTCGCATCGGCGCCGGAGCTCAATCGCGGCAAGGGGAACGCGGCGGCGGTGGCGACCAGCAACTACGTGTGGGTGCAGGACCAGTGCCGCCGGCTCAGTCCCGCCGAGGCGTGCCAGGCCGTGCGCGGCGACGCCGAGGCGAATCAGCGGCTGCTCCGCAACGCGTTCAAGAGCGAGCGCGCTCCGCTGGAGGCGAAGGATGCCCGACTACAGGCGCAGTTGAAGGGCTGCGGATAACCACTCGAAGGTCCCGCTTAAGGACGGGAGCCGCCGCTCTTGTGGGAGCCGCTTCAGCGGCGATGGGTGCTCGCCTCACGCTGGCCCGCTGCCGCGGGATCGCCGACAAGGTCGGCTCCCACAGGTGTATTCCTAATCCCACAGGCTCGTTCCTACCCTGCCTAGTCGATGCTGTTGTGGGAGCCGCTTCAGCGGCGATGGGTGCTTGCCGCACCCTGGCCCGCTGCCGCGGGATCGCCGACAAGGTCGGCTCCCACAAGGGCTCCCACAAGGGCTCGATCAGACCGCCGCCACGGCGAGCCCGGAGACCACGCCCAGCGACGGGTCGCCTTCGACCAGGGGGATGCCCGGGAAACTGTCGCGTACGGCCGCCTTCACGACGGGCGAGCGCGAGGTGCCGCCGGTGAGGAACACGCTGGCGGGCACGCCGGGCCATTCCTCGCGGACCTCGGCGAGCAGGCGCTGCATGCGGTGAATGAACGGCTCCACCGCTTCGTCCATGTCGGTGCGAGCGATGCTCACGCCGAGGCCTGGTTCGAGAAAGCCGAGATCGGCGTGGGTACCGTCGACGGCGCTCAAGGTGATCTTGCTGCGTTCCGCGGTCTGGTTGAGGCGCGTCGTGGCGCCCGGTTGCTGCAACGCGCGCAAACGCGACTGCCAGGGTTCGTCGACCATGCGGTAGTCCTGGCGGCGGAATTCACGCTGCTTCGGCAGGTTGTGCACGCTGGCCGCTTCGACGAAATGATGCACCGGCACGCGGGTGACGTTGTTACCCAACTGGGGCATGAAGCTGTGCATGCTTAGGTTGATGTCGAGGTCGGTACCACCCTTGGCCAGGCCCCACGTGCGGACGATACGGGGCAGTTCGTCGCCGCCCAGTTCGGCGAACGCGACGTCGGTGGTACCGCCACCGATGTCGACGATCAGCGCGGCCTGCCGTGTCGTGAGCCGCTTGTGATAATGCATCGCCGCCGCCGCGGGCTCCTCGAGGAACGACACGGCATCGAAGCCTGCCACGGCGGCCGCTTCGCGCAGGATCTCCACCGCCTGTTCCGATCCCTTGTCACCCATGGAACTGCGGAAGTGCACGGGACGCCCGATCACCGCGGTGCGCACCGCCTCGCCGAGCTGGCGGCTGGCGGCGAGGCGGATGTGTTCGAGGATGTGCGTGGCGATATGCACGATCACCTTGCGCACTTGCGGATCGAGGCGGTATCCCAGCATCGATTTCGGCGATTCGATGAGGTTGCCGTCACCGTATTCGAGATAGGCCTCGACGGCGTCGTCGCCGAACAGCGCATGCTGGAAGCTTTCCACCGTGGCGGTGGGCGATTCGGCGGCGCGGCGCTCCATCCACTGGCGGCGCACCGTGCGCAACGCATCGCGACGCAATTCATTGTCGCTGCGCTCGACGAAGGCGCCACCGCGCTGCTGTGCTTCCGTCGCGAACTGACGCTGCTGGGCCCGGGCCGAGCGGATGTGGGCCTCGACCTGGGCGTCGAGTTCGGGCGTCAGCTGGAAGTCGTTCGGATCGGGCACCACCTCGGGAAAGAAGACGGCCGTGCGAAATTGCCTGGCCTCACCGAAATGGATCAGGGTCAGCTCGTCGCCGACGAAGGTCGCGGCGGCGGAATAGCTCGTACCGAAGTCGATACCGATGTTCATGGGGCTCTCGGGGGCAAGACAGGCGGGCGGCATGGCGCGGCGGCGCGCCGGCGGCCCCGGGGAACCGCCTATCTTAAGGCCTCAGAAGCCGTAGCGCAGGAACCCGCCATCCACGGCGACGATTTCGCCGGTGACGTAGCTCGATGCCGGCAGGCAGAGGAAGGCCACGGCCCCGGCCACTTCCTCGGGTTCGCCGATGCGGCCCATCGGCGTGCGATCGAGCACTTCCTCCAGGTATTCCGAATCCGCCAGCGCCGGCTCGCTGCGCTGGGTGCGGATGTACCACGGCGCCACCGCGTTGACGCGGATGCCGTCCTCCGCCCATTCGACCGCGAGGTTCCGGGTCATCTGGTGCAGGGCGGCCTTGGTCATCCCGTACGCGGACCCCGTGCGCACATGGGTGATGCCGGAGACGGACCCGATATTCACGATGGCGGCGTTGGCGTGCTGGACCAGGTGCGGGTAGGCCAGTCGGCTCATCTCGAAGGCGGAAAACACGTTGAGTTCGAACAGTGCGCGGTATTCGTCCTCCTCGTAGTCCAGCGTCGGACGCGGGGTGTTGCCGCCGACGTTGTTCACCAGGATGGAAAGGTTCATGCCGAGGTCGACGACCCAGTCGAACACGGCGAGACGGTCTTCATGGTCGGAGAGGTCGGCCGCCATGCCGAGCACTTCCACGTCGGGGCATTCCTCGGCCAGTTCGTCGCGCACTTCCTGCAGGACGAGTTCGTCGCGCGCCACGAGCAGCACGTCGGCGCCGAGGACGGCCAGTTCGCGCGCGCAGGCGTAGCCGATGCCCTTGCTCGCGCCCGTGACCAGGGCGGTGCGCCCGTCGAGGCGCCAACTGGAAAGTCGTGGATGCATGTCGGTCTCCTTTGCAACGATCGTACAAGGTATCGCCGCCGGGTCCGAGGGGCCGGTATGCTCGGGACCATGGATACTTCGACACCGCTGCTTTCCATCGACCGCGCCACCGTCCTTCGCGAAGGCCGCGCGTTGCTCGACAGGCTTTCGCTCACCATCGCCCAGGGCCAGCACACGGCCATCCTCGGACCCAACGGTTCGGGCAAGTCGACCCTGGTGAAACTGATCGAACGGCGGGTCTATCCGCTCGTCCACGACGACGGCTCCGCCGTGGTGCGCATCTTCGGGCGCGATCGCTGGAACGTGGCCGAGTTGCGTTCGCTGCTCGGCGTCGTCTCGTCGGACCTGCGCCGGGAGTTCGAGGCCAGTAACGAGGTCGCGTTGAACGCCGTGCTTTCCGGTTTTTTCGCCTCGATGACGCTGGGGCTCGACCACGCCGTCGACGATGGCATGCGCCTGCGTGCCGTGGAGGCACTGGAGCGGGTCGGCGCGTCGCACCTCGCGGAACGCGATGTCTCGACCTTGTCGACCGGCGAGGCGCGTCGCGTGCTGATTGCGCGGGCCCTGGTCCACCGCCCGCGCGCGCTGCTGCTGGACGAGCCCTGCGCCGGACTCGATCCCGGCACGCGCCGGCGCTTCCTCGACCTGCTGCGCGAGTTGGCGCGCGATGGCACCACCTTGCTGCTGGTCACCCACCACGTCGAGGAAATCGTGCCGGAAATCGGCCACGTGGTGATGCTGCGCGACGGTGCGTTGTTCGACCAGGGCACCAAGGACCGGCTGCTGGCGGACGAGCACCTGTCCGACCTGTTCGGTTGGCGCATGGAAGTGGAACGGACCGACGGTTTCTACGGTGCGCGATTGCGCTGACCCGGCAGCCGCGCGAGACTCGGGGCAGCCCCGGAGGACCGCGTCATGATCCGTATCGCACTGCCCGTCATGGTCGCACTCGCTTGCGCGGCCTGTTCGAAGCCGCCGCAACCGAACGAACCGCCGGCGCCGCAAGCGCGTGTCGAGACGCCGTGGGATTCGTTGGAGGCGCAGAAGAAGAAAGCGCAGGACGTGCAGAAGGTCGTCGACGACCAGGCCAAGGCACAGGCCAAGGCGGTCGAGGCGCAGGCGCAGTAGACGGGCGCGCGATAGCTGGGGTATCGCGGCCCATCGCCGACAGGGTCGGCGATGCTCTCGATCAGCGCGGCGAGCAGAAGCAGTAAGCGTAAACCTGCGGCTTACCGGCTTCCGCGGTGCGGAACAACGCCCATTCCGGCGCCAGGCGGGGCAGCTGGGCGACCCACGACGGCAGGCGCAGGCCCCACGACATCGCCACGCGCGCCTCGGAACTGTCACCGATGCTGGTCAGGAAACGCTCGAACGCACCCATCGGCTTCTCGGCGTAGCGAACCTTGAAATCCTTGCCGAGGTTGGCCTGCTGCGCGGCATCGCGGACGGCATCGTCGAGGCTGCCCATGCGGTCGACGAGACCGCGCTCGAGCGCCTGCTGGCCCGTCCATACGCGGCCCTGCGCGATCGCGTCGATGGCGGCGAAATCCTTGCCGCGCGCCTTGGCCACGTTGCCGACGAAATCGCGATAACCCTTGTCGATGATGCTCTGGATGAGCACGCCGACGCTGGGGTCGAGCGGGCGGGTCATGTCGAACGCGCCGGCGAGGGGGCCGGTGGCGACGCCGTCGCTCTTCACGCCGATCTTGGCCAACGTGTCCGGCACGGTGAAGAACATGCCGAAGATGCCGATGGAACCGGTGATGGTGTTCGGCTCGGCATAGATCCGGTTCGCGTTCATCGAGATCCAGTAGCCGCCGCTGGCCGCGACGTCGCCCATCGAGACCACGACCGGAATGCCGGCCTCGCGGGTGAGTTCGACCTCGCGGCGGATCTGCTCCGCCGCATACACCTCGCCACCCGGCGAGTTCACCCGCAGCACGAGCGCGCGCGTGCGGCGGTCGTTGCGCACCGCGCGGATCAACGCCGCCGTGGAATCGCCGCCGATCGTGCCCTGCGCCTGTTTGCCGCCGGTGATCTCGCCCTCGGCGACGACCACCGCCACGCCCGGACCGGTTTGCAGCATGTCGACGCTGGACAGCCCGCGATCGGCGAGATAGCCGCCGAGGTCGACCTGGCGGAAACCCTGGTCTTTCTTGCCGGCAGGCACGCCTTCCTTGCGCAGCATCTGCACGAACTGTTGCTCGGTGGCGATGCCGTCCGCCAATTTTTCCTCCACCGCCAGTTCGGCCAGGCTGCCCTTCGCGTCGCGCACGCGCTCGGCGAGGCCGTCGACGTCGGCGCGCAGCGCGGCGGGATCGAGGTGGCGCATTTTCGCCACTTCGTCGATCCAGGTGGTCCAGAGGCCGCCGAGCCAGAACGCGTCGGCTTCCTTCGATTCGGGTGACGCATGGTCGAGGATGAAGGGCTCCGCCGCGCTCTTGAACTGACCCACGCGGAACAGGTGCACCTGCACGCCGAGGCGGTCGAGCATGTCCTTGTAGAACAGGCGGTAGTTGGCGAGGCCGGTAGCCATCACCCCGCCCTGCGGGTCGAGGTAGACCTTGTCGGCATGCGCGGCCAGGTAATACTGGCCCTGGTCGAGGCTGGCCGCCCAGGTGAGCACCGGCTTGCCCGCGGCGCGGAAGCGGTCGAGCGCGGCGCCCACTTCGCGCAAGGCGGCGAAACCGCCGGCCTGCAACTTGTCGGGCCGGAGCACGATACGGCTGACGCGATCGTCCTTGGCGGCGGAATCGATGGCGCGCACGAGGTCGCGCACCTGCACCTGCTTCACGCCGTCGCCGGACATCCGGCCCACGGCGCGCGAGAACGCATCGGCGCTGTACTGCTCGACCAACGCCCCTTCGGGCGCCAGCACCAGCACGGTCTTGTCGTCCACCTGGTTCGCCCGCCCGCCGACGAATACCAGCAGGAGGAACACCGCCAGCAGGCCGAAGAAGATCACGTTGATGATCACCAGCCGGGTGAGGTTGATGCCACGGCCGAGGCCACGCATGAATCGGCCGAATCCTCCACCGCGGCGCGGCGGCGGGACCGGCTGGGGGCGGCCCGGCAGGGGCGGCGGCACGGTGTCGTAACGATCCGGCATCTAAGCGGCTTCCTCGATGATTGTGCGCAGCGTAGCGCGTCGGTGCGTTGGCATCACGTGTGGAATGGCATGGGCTTCGCGGTGTCGGGATCGTCGCGCCAGCGGCCCTTCGCGCTGCTCCGCCAGAACCGCGCGAAAAGCAGGATGGCCGCCATGCTGAGACCGGCGATCAGGCCCATCCACATGCCACGCGCGCCCAAGCCATGGCCGAAGGTCAGCCACCATCCGATCGGCATGCCGACGATCCAGTAGGCGAACAGGGTGATCGCCATGGGCACGCGGGTGTCCTTCAGGCCACGCAGCGCACCGTTCGAGGCCACCTGGATGCCATCGGAAAACTGGAAGAACCCGGCGAGTATGAGCAGCTGCGATGCCGTCGCGATCACCGCCGCATCGTGCGTGTACAGGCTGGCGATCGCCGCCGGGAAGAGCAGCATGATGCCGGAAGAGACGAACTGGGTGACCAGGACCAGCGCGATGCCGGAAAGCCCGGCATAACGCACGCCGGCCACGTCGCGGCGCCCGGCCGCGTTGCCGACGCGGACGGTGATCGCCATGGACAGGCCGAGCGGGATCATGAACGCCACCGAGGCCACATTGAGCGCCACGTGGTGGCTCGCCGTGACCGTCTCGCCCAGGCGCCCGATCAGCAGTGCCACCGCGACGAACAGTCCCGCTTCCATCAGCAGGGTCACCGCCATCGGCAGGCCGATATGCAGGAGTTGGGCGATCTGCCGGCGGTCCGGCCTCGCCATGCGCCCGCGCAGGTTGAGGTCGCGGTAGTTGCGGTGTTTCAGCACGTAGATGGCGAAGCCGAGCATCTCCAGCCAGAGCACGATGGCCGTGGCGATGCCGCTGCCGCGCGCGCCCATCACGGGAAAGCCGAGCTTGCCGTACATCAGCACGTAGCCCAGCGGTGCCAGCACCACGAGACCACCGAAACTGAAATACATCGATGGCCGCGGCATTGAGAGGCCTTCGGAAAGGCCGCGCAACGCGAAGTAGGTGGTCAGCGCCGGCGCGGCGAAGCAGATGGCGTGGAGGAAGGCCTCGACATCGGCACGCATGGATTCGACGACGCCGAACAGGACCATCAGCGGCGAAGCGTGCCAGACAGCGATACCCAGCAGCAGGCCCAGGCCCCAGGCGATGTACAGGGCCTGGTGGAACACCGGCCCCACCTCGCCACGCCGGCCCGCGCCATCGAGCTGCGCGACGGTGGGTGGCACCGCCATCATCGTGCCGATGCCGGTGACGATGGCCAGCACCCAGATGTTCGCACCGGTCACCACCGAGGCCTGTGTGTGCGCGCTCTGGTGGCCCGCGAGCACGGCATCGACCACATTGGTGCCGATGGCGGAGAGTTGGGCGACGATCATCGGCAAGGCCAGCCGGGTGGTGGCGCCGATCTCACGCCGCGCGCGGGCGCGGTCGATGGACATGGGAAAAGTGACGATGGGTGGCCGCCCATTGTAGCGGTTGCCGTGCCATCATCCGAATTCGCAAGGGGAAAACTCGGGGACCTGGGAATGAACGAACTGAAGCCGTCGCTCGGCCTGATGTGCGCCAATTGCGGCGCTGAGCTGAAAGGCGAGTTCTGTCACGAATGCGGCCAGTCCATCAAGAGCGTCATCAAGCCCGTCTCGCACATGCTCGAAGACGCGGGCGACCTCTTTTTCCACCTCGACGAGCGCATCGTCCACACGCTGCCGCCCCTGTACACGAAGCCGGGCTTCCTCACCCTGGAATACTTCGCCGGGCGCCGCGTCCGCTATATCGCGCCGTTCCGCCTGATGTTCGTGTTCTGCCTGCTGGCCTTCTTCTTCGTCCACCTGGCGATCAGTGACCGGCATATCGGCGGGTCGGACGGCAAACCGGCCGCCAGCGACGACATCGCCGCGATCCGGCAGGCGACCACGCCGGAGCAGGTCCGTGAACTCTATGAGGAACAGCGCCGGGATCTGACGGAGGCGATGGAGGCGCCGGGCGTACCCTCCGCGGCAAAGCCGGGTCTCGACGCCGCCCGTGACCTGGTCCGGGAATCGGCCAACCGTCGGCTGGCGGAACTGAAGGCCGAGCCGATCGCCGCGGACCCCGCGGAAGACTCCGGCACGGGAAAAACGCGGCGGCACAACAGCTGGTTCAGCCAGCCCACGGTCGTCGACATCGCCTGGCTACCGGATGCCGTGACGCGCCGCCTCGCCGTGGGCATCGCGCACATGAAAGCGAACATCGTGCAGATCCAGGCGGGCGGGCCGCAGAAGGAAGAGGCCCTGCGCCGGGTGATCGAGGGCTTCTTCTCGGTGATCCCGCAGACCCTGCTCGTGATGATCCCGGTGTTCGCCCTGATCCTGAAGCTGTTCTACGCGTTCCGCCGCCGGCTCTACATGGAACACATCATCGTGGCCCTGCACAGCCACGCCTTCCTGTTCATCTCCCTGCTCGGCCTGATGATCCTGGGCTTCGCCAAGGAGGCCATCCGCCCGCACGCGCCCTTTGCCGGATCGGTCATTTCCCTCGTCCAGGCGGCGATGTGGGTGTGGATGCCGATCTACCTCCTGCTGATGCAGAAGCGGGTGTACCGGCAGGGTTGGCCGATGACCCTCGTGAAGTACTGGCTGATAGGCAGCGTCTATTTCTGGCTCGTCCTTTTCGCCCTTTCCGTGGCCGGTCTCATCGCTGCGGCGCACTAGGATTTCTTCCTAGGAGCGGGTGGTTGTGCACAGGGCCGGAGAGGCCTTCGCGTTTGTCAAGGCTCAATGGACAAGTAGTGAAGCCGCACCGGGACCCTATTCGTAAGTCAATGAATTAGAAATATATTTCAGCTTGGTTAAAATGTACCCAAGCTAACCCCAATGGCTCAACCATGCGCCTTGGATGGCCTCCATCCGAAGCTCATCCACAGAGTTATCCACAGGACTTGTGGATAAGATGGAAAGCGTTCTCGGGGCAGGCACTTAGCTCCTGTTCCTCTTTCGGGGGATGCCATTCGCGGGCAAACCCATGTGTGGATGGTCAATCATTGACCAGCAGAATCGGCATATGCCGTTAAACTAGGCCTCGCATGACCGCCGTCCTCCGCGTCGCCCTTCCCGTCCCCCTGCTGACCCTGTTCGACTACCTGCCCCCCGCGGCGGGTGAAGCGAAGGCCGGTTCGCGCGTGCGCGTGCCTTTCGGGCGCGGCGAGATGGTCGGCGTGGTGGTCGATCCGGCCGCCGAGGCCACGGTGGGCACCAAGCGCCTGAAGCGGGCCACCGAGGTGCTCGACCCCTACCCGTTGCTCGATACCGAGCTGCTCGCGACGCTGGCCTGGGCGGCCGACTATTGGGCGGGTGCTCCGGGCGAAGCCTTCGCCAACGCCTTGCCCCTGGCCTTGCGTGAACCACGGCCGCTACCGGCCACAGGACGCGAGGTCTGGGCCTTGACCATGCATGGCCGCAGCGCGCGCGACGCGAAGAGCCGCAAGGGTGGTTCGGCCAGCTTGCTGGAGGCGCTCCACGACGGGCCGCGCGCCGCCGACGAGCTCGCTTTCGCCCTGCCGGGGTGGCGCGCCGCCGCGAGGCGTCTGGTCGAGGCCGGGCTCATCGAGAAGTTCGAACTCGAGGAAACCTCGCTTCCCGCCCGCCCGGCCCCCGGCCCGGCGCTGAGCGAGGAACAGGCCGCCGCCGTCGCCGCCATCGGCGAGGGCTTCGGCGGCTTCCAGCCCTACCTGCTCGATGGTGTCACTGGCAGCGGCAAGACCGAGGTGTATCTCGCCCTCATCGAGCGCGCCCTGGCCGACGGCAAGCAGACGCTGCTGCTGGTGCCCGAGATCGGGCTGGCGCCGCAAACCGTGCGCCGCCTGCGCGAACGCCTGGGCGTGGCGGTGGAGGTGCTGCATTCGAACCTGGCGGAAGGCGAGCGCGCCCGGGCGTGGCTGCGCGCCCGCGATGGCACGGCGCGGGTCGTGCTCGGAACCCGCTCGGCGGTGTTCACGCCGCTTCCGAACGCTGGCCTGATCATCGTCGACGAGGAACACGACGCCTCCTATAAACAACAGGAAGGTTTCCGCTACCACGCCCGCGATCTCGCGCTGGTGCGCGCGCGGGCACTCGGTGTGCCGGTGGTGTTGGGTTCGGCCACGCCCTCGTTGGAAAGCCTCGGCAACGTGGAAGCGGGGCGCTATCGCCGCCTCGTCTTGAGGGTGCGTCCAGGCGCTTCGCAGCCGACTCGCGTGCAGATCGTGGACATGCGCGCGCAGCGGCTGGACCACGGCCTGTCGCCGACGCTCGTGCATGCCGTGGCCGAAACGGTCGGTCGCGGCGAGCAAGCCCTGGTGTTCCGCAACCGCCGCGGCTACGCACCGGTGCTGCTCTGCCACGATTGCGGATGGCATGCCGACTGCCCCCGTTGCGAACGGCCGATGACCCTGCACGCGGGGCGCCGCCGCCTGGTCTGCCACCATTGCGACAACACCATGCCGGTGCCCGCCGCCTGCCCCGCCTGCGGTTCGGCCAACCTCAGTCCGCAAGGGCAAGGCACCGAGCGGCTCGAAGAGGCGCTCGCGGAACGCTTCCCGGACATTCCGGTGGTGCGCATCGACCGCGAGACCACGCGCCGGCGCGAAGCCTTCGGCGACATCCTCGATGGCCTGCGCGAGGACAAGCCGGCGATCCTGGTCGGCACCCAGATGCTGGCCAAGGGCCACGACCTGCCCAACCTCACGCTCGTGGCCATCGTCGGCGTCGACGAAGGCCTGCACAGCGTCGATTTCCGCGCCGGGGAGCGGCTGGCCCAGCTCGTCGTCCAGGTGGCCGGCCGCGCAGGACGGGCCAGCAAGCCCGGCAGCGTCCTCCTGCAGACCCACCATCCCGACCACGCCATGCTTCACGGCCTGCTCCGTGGCGGGTACCCCACCGTGGCCGCCACCCTGCTCGAGGAACGCCGGTTGCTCGAACTGCCGCCTTACGCGCACCAGGTGCTGCTGCGTGCCGACGCCCTGGGTCGCGCCGAGGTCGACGATTTCCTTGCCCAGGCCCATGCGGCCATCGGCGACCCCGGCGACCTGCGCATCGCGGGCCCCATGCCCGCGCCCATGCCGCTACGAGCGGGGCGTCATCGCGGACAGGTGCTGGTGGAGGCCGGGTCCCGGGCGCGCCTCCACGGCTTCCTGCGGCCTTGGCAGCATGCCCTCGCCGGTTTGCCGGCGGCGCGCAAGGTGCGTTGGTCGCTGGACGTGGACCCGATCGATCTCTATTAGCCGGTATCGGTGGCCCTTCACCGCTTGATTCGCACCGGACGTGCTCACACATCGTGTGGATATCGCTGAACCGATACCTTCGGATGCCTACATTTGCGAAGCGATCGGCGCGACAATGAAAGTCTTAACCAGGTAACGGGACCCCGAACGTGACCACTCAGCTCGAGCAACTCCGCAAGATCACCACCGTCGTGGCCGACACCGGCGACATCACCGCGATCGCCAAGTACAAGCCGGAAGACGCGACCACCAATCCGTCGTTGCTGCTGAAGGCCGCCGGCATTCCCACGTATTCCGGCTACATCGACGAAGCCGTGCAGTGGGCCAAGGGCCAGAGCGACAGCCGCGACCAGCAGCTGGTCGACGCCAGCGACCGTCTCGCCGTGCTGGTGGGCCGCGAGATCCTCAAGATCGTCCCGGGCCGCGTGTCCACCGAGGTCGACGCACGCCTCTCCTTCGATACGAAGGCCTCGATCGACAAGGCCAGGCGCCTGATCGGCTTCTACGAAGAAATCGGCATCGACAAGAAGCGCATCCTGATCAAGCTCGCCTCCACGTGGGAAGGCATCCGCGCCGCGGAGCAGCTTCAGAAGGAAGGCATCGACTGCAACCTGACCTTGCTTTTCAGCTTCGAACAGGCCGTGGCCTGCGCCGAGGCGGGCGTGTTCCTGATCTCGCCCTTCGTGGGCCGCATCTTCGACTGGTACGTGGCCAACACCGACAAGAAGACTTATGCGCCGGCGGAAGATCCGGGCGTGCAGTCGGTCCGCCGCATCTACGACTGGTACAAGCTGCACGGCTACGAGACCGTGGTGATGGGCGCCAGCTTCCGCAACATCGGCCAGATCCAGGCGCTCGCCGGTTGCGACCGCCTGACCATCGCGCCGGAGTTGCTCAAGGAACTGGACGAGAACACCGGCGACCTGCCGGTGGCGCTGAAGGACAGCGGCCGCCGCGAGGATCGCCCCGCGAAGATCGACGAGGCCAAGTTCCGCTGGGGCCACAACGAGAACGCGATGGCCACCGACAAGCTCGCCGAAGGCATCCGCAAGTTCGCCGCCGACCAGCGCAAGCTGGAAGAGCTGCTGGGCGCGAAGCTCTAAGCGACGCGACAGCCGGTACACGCGACAGCCGCTACACGAAAAGGGGCCGCAAGGCCCCTTTTTCTTGCGGTATTTCCGAACCTGTGGAGAGCGCTTTTGTGGGAGCCGACTTGTCGGCGATGGGTGCTCGCCTCGCCCTGGCCCGCTGCCGCGGGATCGCCGCTGAAGCGGCTCCCACAAGAGCAGGCAGTCTCTGGGCCCTGTCCCACAAGAGCAGGCAGCCTGCTCCTGTGGGAGCCGCTTCAGCGGCGATAGCGCGACAGGTATCGGCCCCGGTGAGTGACTAGCTATTGCTCCAGCCGCCGCCGAGGGCGCGGATCAGTTGCACGCTGGCGCGCAGCTGACGTGTTTCCAGGTCGATCACGCTGCGCCGCGCGTCGAGCGCATCGGTCTGGGCCTGGACGACATCGAGGTAACCCACCGCACCTTCGCGATAGCGGTTGAGCGACAGGTCGACCGACCGCTGTGCCGCGTCGGCTGCCGCGCGCTGATCGGTAAGGGCCGCACCCAGGTCGCGCAGCAGGGTGAGGTTGTCCTCGACCTGGGCGAAGGCGTTGAGCACCACGCCGCGGTATTGCGCACCGGCTTCCTCGGTCGCCGCCTTGGCCGCGTCGACACCGGCCTTGCGGCGGCCACCGTCGAATACGCTGAGGAACAAGGTCGGGCCGATCGACCAGAATCGGTTCGGCGCGGTGGCGATGCTGCCCCACGCGCTGCTCTGCCAGCCACCCTGCGCGTCGAGCGTCAGCTGCGGGAAGAACGCGGAACGAGCGATGCCCACGCGCGCGTTCGCGGCGGCCGTGCGCCGCTCGGCCGCCGCGATGTCCGGGCGCCGCTGCAGGATCAGCGAAGGCACTTCGAGAGGTATCGTGGGAACGCGCACGGCGTCGTCATCCGCCGCCAGCGTGAACGTCGACGCGGAATCGCCGACCAGTACCGCGATCGCGTGCTGCACCAGCCCGCGTTGCGCCTGTGCCTGCGTCAACTGCGATTTCGCGTTCGACAACTGGGTCTGCGCTCGTGCCACGTCCAGGCCTGACGCGATGCCGCCATCGTGGCGTGACTGGGTCAATTCGAGTGCGTGGGTGAAGGCATCGATGCTTTCGCTGAGGACCTTGATCTGGCGATCGAAGCCGTTGAGCTGGAGATAGCTGTCGGCCAATTGCGCCTGGAGGCTCAACCGCACCGAGGCCAGGTCGGCCGCCGATGCCGCCTGTTCGGCGGTGCCGGCGGCAACGCTGTCGCGTACCCGTCCCCACAGGTCCACCTCGTAATCGAGTTGGGCACCGATCGTGTAGGAGTTGTAATAGGCAGGCGACGTGGCGCCGCGCAACGGCCGCGTGTCGGACTCGCGGTTACGCGTGGCGTTGCCGTTCAACCCGATCTGCGGGAAAAGGCCCGCGCGCACTTGGCGGGTGAACGCTTCCGATTGCTCGTAATGCGCAAGCGCCGCCGCCAACGTCGCATTGTTCGCGACCAGCTTCGCCTGTAGCTCGTCGAGACGAGGATCGCCGTAGAGTTTCCACCAGCCATTCCGGTCGATGTGATCGGCAGGCTTCGCCTCGGTCCATGGCGTGGCCGCGTTCGCGTACCGCTCCGCCACCGGCACATCGGGTGTCTTGTAGGCAGGTGCGAGCGAGCACGCCGACAGGCCGAGCGACATCAGGGCGGCCGCGACGCTGGCACCTGCCCAGCTCCGGTGGGAGCCGACCCTGTCGGCGATGGCAGGTTGCCGCAAGGTCGAATCGCCGACAGGGTCGGCTCCCACCAAGGGACTGGTCCCCACCAAGGGAGCGGCTCCCATCGGGACGATGTCAGGCCTTGGCATGGTCACCTTCCGCCTTCTTCGCTTGCTCGCCTTCCGCCTTCTTCGGTGGATTGATGCGCACGGTGTCGCCATCGGCGAGGCCGTCCGGCGGGCTCTCTATCAGTCGTTCGCCCGCAGCCAGGCCGGAGCCGAGCTGCACGGTCTTTCCGAAGTCGCGGGCGATGGTCACTTCCTTGAACTTCACCTTGTCCTGTCCGTCGACCACGGCGACACGCAGCCCCGAGTTGTCGAAGACCAGGGCGCTCGCCGGCACGCGTAGCAAGGCCGCGTTCGATGGAAGATCGAAGGTGACGCTCGCATAGCCGCCGGGCAGCAGCTTGCCGTCGGCGTTATCGACCGACACCTGGACCAGCGTGGTACCGGATGCCGCGTTGATCGCCGACGACGACGATTCGACGGTACCCGTGAAGGTCTGACCCGGATATTCCGGCACCGCGAGTTTCACGGTGGCCCCCTGCTTTATGGATGGCGCGTAGTTCTGCGGCACGTTGACGTACATCCGCAGCTTGCGCACGTCGGACACCACGAACAATTCCTGGCCGCCACCCCCGGCATTGATCAAGGCACCGACATCCGTCTCGCGCGCGGTGACCACGCCATCGAACGGCGCGACGAGCTTGGCGAAACCCTTCAGTGCCTCGATACGTTCCAGGTTGGCCTGCGCGGCCTGGGCGAGCGCGTGCTTGGCATCGTAGTCGCCGACCTTCTCGTCCACTTCCTGCTTGGATACGGAGTCGGAATCGCGCATGGCCTGCCAGCGTGCGGCCGTGGTCTTCGCCAATGCCTCGTTGGCACGCGCGCTGGCGAGATCCGCTTTCGCCTGCAGCAGCTGCTGGTCGAGGTCGGGCGTTTCGATCTCGGCAAGCAGCTCGCCGGCCTTCACCTTCTGTCCGATATCCGCCTTCCAGTATTTGAGGTAGCCACTAGTGCGCGCGAAGATCGGCGCACGGGCGTATGCCTGGAGACGGCCCGGCAGATTGAGTTCGCCACCGCCCTGGCCACCCTCGGGAGTGACCACGTTCACCGTCGGCACGGACTGCGATTCCGTCCATTCGCGCAGCTTCCGCGAATCGTTGGCGCGCGTCGCCACGCCGGCGACGACGACGGCCAGGACGACGATCGCGGCGATGATGGCGGCCAGCCGGAGCCGGCGCGGCGGAGGGGTTTGCAAGGTATCAGGCGACATGGACAGGCTCTCCGGAGGTGTTCGCCGGTGTGGGTGACGGATGACCACGACGCGCGTGGATGATGCTGAAGACGACGGGGACGAAGAACAGCGTGGCGGCCGTGGCGAAGACCAGGCCGCCGATCACGGCGCGGCCCAGCGGCGCGTTCTGCTCGCCACCTTCGCCCAGGCCCAGGGCCATGGGGGCCATGCCGATGATCATCGCCAACGCGGTCATCAGCACCGGGCGGAAGCGCACGAATCCACCTTCGAGGGCGGCGGCCGTCGCGTCCCCGAGTTCGGCCAGCCGTTCGCGGCAGAAGCTGACGACCAGGATCGAATTGGCGGTGGCCACGCCCATGCACATGATGGCGCCGGTGAGCGCGGGCACCGACAAGGTGGTGTGCGTGGCGAACAGTATCCAGATGATTCCCGCGATCGCCGCGGGCAGCGCGGTGACGATCACGAACGGATCGCTCCACGACTGGAAGTTCACCACGATCAGCAGGTAGATCAGCACGATCGCGCCGAGCAGGCCCAGGATCAACCCGGAGAACGCGTTGTTCATGGTCTGCACCTGCCCGAGCAAGGCGGTGGTCGATGCCTTGGGCAGGAATTTCTTGTTCGCCTCGATGATCTTCTGGATGTCGGCGGCGACGGCGCCGAGGTCGCGGTCCTGCGTCGTCGCGTAAATCTCGACCATCGACTGGATGTTGTACTGGCTCACCACCGCGTTGGTGGCCGCGCGCGACACCGTGGCGAGGCCTCCGAGGATCTGCGAGCCGGCCGCGCCCGTGCTCGGGCTGATCGGCACGTTCTCCAGGTCGGGCAGGCTGTCGAGGCTGTACTGCGGCGTCTGCATCACGATCGGATAGGACACGCCGTTCTGCGGGTTGAGCCAGAAGGTCGGTGCGATCTGGCTGGAACCGGCGAGGTTCACGCCAAGGCTGTTGGTGACGTCGCGCTCGGTGATGCCCACCTGCTGCGCACGGCTGCGGTCGACGTCCACGTTGAGCGTCGGGTTGGCACGCGACTGCTGGATACGCGCGTCGGCCACGCCCGGCACGCGGCGGATCTCGCGCAGCAGGCGGCTCGCATAGTCGAAGTTCGCCGCGAGATTCGGGCCGCGGATCTGCAGGTCGATCGGCGCGGGCGAACCGAAGTTCAGGATCTGGCTGATGATGTCCGCCGGCGGGAACGAGAACGTCGTGCCCGGAAATTCACGTGGCAGCTGCTCGCGCAACCGGCGCACGTAGTCGGCCGTCGGCGCATGTCCTTCGTTCAGCGCGATCTGGATGTCGCCATCCTGCGAGCCGATGGTGCCGGTGTTGTTATAGGTATTGTTGATACCGGACGAGGACAGGCCGATGTTGTCGACCACCGTCCCGAGCTCCTCCTTCGGGATGACCCGCCGTACGGCATCGGTCACCTCGGCGAAGAGGCGCGCGCTTTCCTCCACGCGCGTTCCGACCGGAGCGCGCACGTGCATGAGGATCTGGCCCGAGTCCACCGACGGGAAGAAGTTGCGGCCGAGCATCGGCACCAGGGCGAAGGAGAGCACCACGAAGGCCATGAAGCCGATGGTGAATACCTTCCGGTGAGCCAGGGCGAGCGCGAGCAACCCGTGGTAGCTCGTGCGGATCTTTTCGAAGCGGGCCTCGAAACGGCGCTGGAAACGGACCAGGGGATTGCGCGACGGCTTCCTTCCCTCGCCGTGCGGATCGTCGTGCGAGTGCGGATGCAGCAGGTACTTCGCCATCGTCGGCACGAGCGTGCGCGAGAGGATGAAGGACGCGATCATCGCGAACATGACCGCCTCGGCCATGGGCACGAAGAGGAAGCGCGCCACGCCCTGGAGGAAGAACATCGGCACGAACACGATGCAGATGCACAGCAACGAGACGAAGGCCGGCGTCACGATCTGCGCCGCGCCATCGAGGATCGCCGTCTCGACGTCCTTGCCGTGTTCCAGGTGCCAGTTGATGTTCTCGATGGTCACCGTGGCATCGTCCACGAGGATGCCCACGGCCAGCGCGAGGCCACCCAGCGTCATGATGTTCATGGTCTCGCCCATCGCCGACAAGGCCGCGATGGAACCGAGGATGGCCAGCGGGATGGACGTGGCGATGATCACCGTCGAACGCCAGCTGCCGAGGAACAGGAGGATCATCAGGCTGGTGAGCGCCGCGGCGATGATGCCTTCGCGGGCCACGCCTTCGATCGCCGCGCTCACGAAGAGGGACTGGTCGCCGATGGGCGCGATCTTGAGGTTGGGCGGGAGTGCGTCCTTCATCGCGGCGACGCGCTCCTTGATGCCGGCGATGATCGCCAGCGTGGATGCCGAGCCGTTCTTCAGCACGGTCATCAGCACCGAGCGGTCGCCGTTCACGTGCACGATGTTGGTCTGCGGTGGCGAGCCGTCGCGCACGTGCGCGATGTCGCGGATGAAGACGGTGGCACCGTTGACCGTCTTCACCGGCAGGTTGCCCAACTCGTCCACGTTCGACGGCGAGTTGTTGAGCTGCACCGTGTATTCGTATTCGCCGATCTTCTGCGTGCCCACCGGCGTGATCAGGTTCTGCGCGGCCAGTGCGTTGGCCACGTCCTGCGCGGACAGGCCGCGTGCCTGCAGGGCCGGCGGATCGATGTCGATCTGCACCTGGCGCGTCTTGCCGCCGAACGGGAACGGAATGGCCGCACCGGCCACGGAGGTCAGTTGTGGACGGATGATGTTGAGGCCGAGGTCGCCCAGGTTCTGCTCGGTGAGGCCTTCGCCGGACAGCGCCAACTGGATGATCGGCACCGTCGACGCGTTGTAGTTCAGGATCAGCGGCGGCGTGGTGCCCTGCGGCAGCTGGCGCAAGAGGGTCTGCGCGACGGCCGTGACCTGGGCATTGGCGGTGCGGATGTCGACGGTCGGCTGGAAGAAGATCTTGATGATGCCGAAGCCCTGGATCGAGCTGGCCTCGATGTGCTCCACGTCGTTCACCGTCGTGGTCAGCACGCGCTCGAACGGCGACGAGACACGTCCGACCATCTGGTCCGGCGGCAGGCCGTTGTACTGCCACACCACCGCGATCACCGGAATCTTGATGTCGGGAAAGATGTCCGTCGGCGTGCGCAGCGCGGCAAGCGGGCCGATGATGAGGATCAGCAGGGCGAGGACGACGAAGGTATACGGCCGCGTGAGTGCGATCCGGACGATGCCAATCATGGGAAGACGGATTCCGAGCGCGATGTTGCGTCGCAGCGGATTTTGCGCCCGGCGGAATCCGCCGCGTAGTTAAGATTTATTTAGGCGGCTGGACACGTCACGGAAAACACCGCGCCCTTCTCGTTGCCACCCACCGACAACGAGAACCCGTGCAGGCGGACGATGGCGCTCACGATGGCGAGGCCCAGGCCGCAACCCGGCTTGGTGCGGGTCTCGTCGCCCCGGTAGAACCGACGGAATACCGCCTCGCGCTCGTTCGGTGGAATGCCGGGGCCTGTGTCGGCGATGTCCACGCGCGCGTCGCCCGTGGGATCGGTGAGCGCCACGAGGCGTACGGCGCCACCGTTCGGGGTGAACTTGATCGCGTTGCCGACGAGGTTGGCGAACGCCTCGAACATGAGCTGCGGATCGCCGCGAAGCGGCGGCAAACGCCCTACGTCGATCTCGAATAGCTGCCCGCGATCCTCGGCCAACGGTGCGTAGAATTCGTGCACGTTGCGCAGCACGGCGCCCAGGTCCATGTTCTCGAAGCAGGCGCTGCGCTGGCGGTCCTCCAGTTCGGATACCCGCAAGAGGGCACGGAACCGGCTGAGGACGGTATCGATCTCGGCGACGCAAGCGTCCAGCTGTTCCGCTTCGGGATTTCCCTCGAACTGCTGCTGCAGGCGATACAGGCGCGTGCGCATCCGCGTGAGCGGCGTGCGCAAGTCGTGGGCGATGTTGTCGGTCACGCCTTTCACCTCGCCGAGCAGGCGCTCGATCTCGGTCAGCGTGGTATTCACCGTCGCAGCAAGCAGGTCCACTTCGTCGCCGCCGCGCGTGACGGGCAGGCGCACGCTGAGGTCGCCTTCACGGATCGGCTCCATCGCCCGCTGGATCGCCCGGATACGCCGTGCGGGCCCGCGCGCGATCAGGACGCCGCCGAGCAGGCCGGGAATGAGCGTCAGCGACAGGCCCCACAGCAAGCCGCGGCGGATGATCGCGCCGATGCCATCGATGGTCGTGCTCTCCTTCGCGACGACCAGGCGGTCGCCATTGGGCAGCACCCGGGTGATGCCACGTGCGCGCATGGTGGCATTGCGGGTCGGGCCGGCAAGGCTGGCGTTGACCGAGCGCACGACGCCCTCGTCGGTCAGTTCCTCGGGCACCTTGCTGATATTGCCCGCGATGCGCGCGCCCTTCGCGTCGAACAAGCCGATCCACATGAAGCCCTGGACGTCGATGGCGCTGGCCGCCTCGACGGTCGCCGGCAGGCGCTGCTGGTCCGTGTTCTCCAGGTAATGGATGCGCGCGGCGAGCATCTGGTCGACCACGCCCGACAGATAACGCGAGGACTCCCATTGCACGACACCCAGCAGCACGACGGACCAGATCGCGAACAGGGCGCCGTAGATGATGATCAGGCGCGAGGTGGCGGAACGCCAGGCGTCAGTCAGCGGGCGCAAGGACATACCCCGAGCCGCGTACGGTGCGGATGAGTGGCGCCTGGCCGGCGCCGTCGATCTTGCGCCGCAGGCGGCCGATATGGACGTCGATCACGTTGGTGCCGGGATCGAAGTGGAAGCCCCACACGTGCTCGAAGATCATCTGCCGCGTCACCACCTGGCCCGCGTTGCGCATCAGGAATTCGAGCAGGCGGAACTCGGTGGGCAGCAAGGTGAGCGCTTCGCCGTTGCGTTGGGCGTTATGGCGGACCAGATCCAGTTCGAGGTCCGCGACGCGCAGCCGCGTATCGTTCGCGCTCGGCCGGCGCCGACGCAGCAACACCTCCGCACGCGCGGCCAGTTCGTCGGGGGCGAAGGGCTTGGTGAGGTAGTCGTCGCCGCCCGCGCGCAGGCCACGTACGCGATCGTCCACATCGGACAGGGCGCTGATCATCAGGACCGGCGTATCGACGTTGCGTTTGCGCAAGGCGGAGACCACGTCGATGCCGTCCATGCCCGGCAGCATGCGATCGAGGGTGATGATGTCGTAGCCGTCTTCCAGCGCGCGCTCGAGGCCGTCACGGCCGTTGGCCACCCAATCAGCGGCAAGGCCGTGCGCACCCAACTCCGCGACGATGTCGCGGGCGGTCACTTCATCGTCTTCGATGACCAGGGCCCTGGGCATCAGGGTTCACTCCGCATGGGCTGAAGGCAACGGAAAACGGCCCCTCGCGGGGCCGTTCCGGATCTTACGCCAGTTCAGAGGATCAGGCCGCGATGGCGACGCGCATCTTCTTCATGGCATTCGCCTCGATCTGGCGGATGCGTTCGGCGGAAACGCCGTACTCGTCCGCAAGATCCTGCAACGTGGCCTTGTTGTCCTCGGCCAGCCAGCGGCGCTGGATGATGTCGCGCGAGCGATCGTCCAGGTTGCCCAGGGCGGAGGACAGCGCACCCATCTGGTTGTTGCTGGCATCTTCCTCGGCGAGGTTGTCGTACGGATCGGCGCCCTCGTCGACGAGGAAGGCGGCCGGTGCCGGCTTGTCGTCGTCATCCGCGTCGGCCGGGGCCTCGAAGCCCACGTCGCGACCCGAAAGCCGCGATTCCATCTCGCGGACGGTGGCTTCCGGCACGCCCAGGTCCTGCGCGACGACGCGCACTTCCTCGGCATTCATCCAACCCAGGCGCTTCTTGCTCTTGCGCAGGTTGAAGAACAGCTTGCGCTGCGCCTTGGTGGTCGCGACCTTCACGATGCGCCAGTTGCGCAGGATGAATTCGTGCATCTCGGCGCGGATCCAGTGCACCGCGAAGCTGACCAGGCGAACGCCCTGGTCCGGGTCGAAGCGCTTCACCGCCTTCATCAGGCCGATGTTGCCTTCCTGGATGAGGTCGGACAGCTGCAAGCCATAGCCGTTGTAGCCGCGGGCCACATGGACCACGAAACGCAGGTGGGACATCACGAGCTGCTTGGCGGCGTCGAGATCGGCGTCGTCGTGGAAGCGGCGCGCCAGCGACTGCTCCTCGTCAAGGCTGAGCACCGGGATGCGATGGACCGCCGAGATATAGGAATCCAGACTGCCAACGACGCTCGGTAGCCCGTAGTTACGGGTGGCGAGGGCTTGGGACATGTGTGGAACCTCCTGAAAGTCTGTATGCAGATTAGCAGTCCCGAAGTGAGAGTGCTAAGTCAGCCCGAAGTTCATATCGGTTAACTGTACGCAATGGTACAGAAATACCCTCCGGCTGTCCAGAGGACCCGGGGGAAGGTATTCAGGAGGCAGACGGCAGGCCGTCAGCAGTTGGCCGCCAGCTGGCGCTAGCCGACCGTGGTGGGAGCCGACCCTGTCGGCGATCCCGCGGCAGCGGGCCGGGTTACGGCAAGCACCCATCGCCGACAGGGTCGGCTCCCACCGGGCTGGGTAAGCATGCGTCGTCGCGAGAGCTATGCCGCTGTTGCGCCTACTTATATTTAGGCAGAAATCCGACTTTAAAGACCCCGGCGCAGCGCTACCTTGATCTCCCCCTCCCCACGAAAGTCCCATGTGAGATACTTGAGCCTCCCAAAGGAGATCACCCTCATGACGGCACGGCGGTCGGATAAGCCGGTGAAACCCCTGGCGCAGCCTTCGGGGCCCTCCGCGGCCAGAGCACCCGCCATGGAAGGAACGGTGTCGCCGGTGAGGGTATGGACGCTGAAGCGAACCAGCCACTCGCGGACGTCCTTCCCCGGTTATGCGCACCTGCTCGTCGGCTCGATGGACGAGCGCGTCAGCGCGGTGCGCGCGGGCTTGCCATCCGACCAGGTGAAGGACCTGGCCAACGCGCTCCGTATCGGTGAAGACAACTTCATGGGTTACCTGGGCCTCAAGCGCTCCACCACGCGCCGGAAGATCACCCAGAGGCGTTCACTGGCGACCGACGAATCCGAGAAGCTTCTCGACGTGGGCCTGCTGATCGCACAGGTGGAACAGATGGTCGGCGAGAGCGGCGACCCGGAAGGCTTCGATGCCGCGGCCTGGGTGGGGCAATGGCTGCAACGCCCCTTGCCCGCCCTAGGAAATCGCAGGCCCATCGAACTCTTGGACGTTTCGGAGGGGCGCGCGACGATCTCCAACCTGTTGCGTCAGGCGCAGACCGGAACCTTCGCTTGAACGGCGAGGATACCGCCACCGTCGTCTGGCGCATCGCCACCGAGGCACCGAACTATGGTGCCGACGATCTCGGTGGCGCCGGTGCCGCCGTCTCCGGTGGTCGCTGGAACCGGCCCGGCACGCCGATGGTCTACTGCGCGTCCTCGATCTCGCTGGCGACCCTGGAAACGATCGTGCACCTGGGCGTCGGCGACCTGCCGTTGAATCGTTACCTGATCCGCGTGGACTTGCCGGCGGACCTCGTCGCCGAGGCTCAATCCGTCCGTGCGGAGGACGTCGCGGGCTGGGATGCGCATCCACCGGGGAAAAGTTCGCTCGATGCCGGGGAACGCTGGGTACGCGGCCGCCGCTCCGCGTTATTGATCGTGCCTTCCGTGATCGTGCCGGAAGAAACGAACGTGCTGATCAACCCCGTCCATCCGGACTCGAAGCACATCAGGGCGACCCGGATGAGACGCTACACCTACGACGCCCGCGTTCACGCGTAGCGGCGAGTCCTAGGCGACGAGTTCCGCCCTCGGCGGCAGCGACCAGTCGATCGGCGGCTCGCCACGCGATTCGAGATAAGCGTTCGCCTGCGCGAAGTGGCCGCAGCCCATGAAGCCGCGATGCGCGGACAGGGGCGATGGGTGCACGCTGCGCAGGATCTTGTGGCGCCTGCCGTCGATCAGCTGGCCCTTCTTCTGCGCGTGGCTGCCCCAGAGCATGAAGACGAGGCCTTCGCGTTCGCGGTTGAGGGCATCGATGGCGGCGTCGGTGAAGCCCTCCCAGCCCTTGCCCTGGTGCGAACCCGCCTGTCCCGCCCCCACCGTGAGCACCGCGTTGAGCAGCAGCACGCCACGGTCGGCCCATGGCGTGAGGCAGCCGTGGTCGGGACGCGGGATGCCGAGGCAGTCCTCGATTTCCTTGAACATGTTCTGCAGCGAGGGCGGCACGCGCACGCCGGGCCGCACGGAAAAACTGAGGCCATGCGCCTGGCCGGGGCCATGGTAGGGGTCCTGGCCGAGGACGACGACGCGCACCTTGTCGAACGGCGTGTGCGCGAACGCATTGAAGATGTCCGGCCCAGGTGGGTAGATCGTCTTGCCCCGCGCCTTCTCCTCGCGAAGAAAAACCGAGAGCGCCCGCATCTCCGGACGATCGAGGTAGTCGCCGATCCTTTCCTTCCAGGACGGCTCGAGCTTCACGCGATCGTTCAACTTTCCGCCCTGTCGCGAAGGTGCAAGGCCACCCGGAGTTGGAACAGCAGCTTGGTGATGAGCAGCTTTTCCTCGACGGGTTTCTCGACGAGGTCGTTGGCGCCGGCGCGCAGGAGCGCCGCCTGGTTCGCGGGATTCTCGTCACCGGTCATGATCAATGTGGGCAGTTGCCCCTTGCCGTAGCCGAACTCGTTGCGGATGCGCTCGACGAGGTCGCCACCGGTGAGCTCCCCCTTGAGGCTGACATCGGTAAGGACCACGTCGGCGCCGATCTCGCCACGCGCCCTGGCTTCGCGCAGGTGCGTGAGCGCGTCCTCCGCGCTGATGACATGGCGCACGGTAAGACCGTACTTCTCCATCATGCGTCGGGTGGCGAGCGCCACCACGCGGCTGTCCTCGACATAGAGCACCTCGCCTTCCGCGCCGCCCTCGGGACGCACGTAGCCGCGGATGAATTCGGCCAGGGCACCGAAACCCAGGGACTTGTCGAAGTAGTCGGTGACGAACTCGCCCAGCTCGCGCCGGTGCAGGCGCGCTTCGACATCGCCCGAGACCACGACGATCGGCATGTAGATCTGCGGCGCGGACTCGCGCACGAAACGCGCCACGTCCAGTCCGTCCATGTCGGGCAGGCGCAGGGCCACGGTGACGAAGTCGAAGACGCCACGCTGCAACTCGGCTTGCGCCTCGGCACCGGTGGACGCGCCCACGATCTCCACCCCCGGTACCTCCGCGTTGACCACGCGCGCGATCAACTGGCGAACGACCTTCGAGCCGTCCACCACGAGCATGCGAGGCGTCGCGCCCGCGACACCCGAACCGATGTGAGATCCCACCCCGCCCTCCCCCTGTCAGGCCGCCGCGGCGCGGCGAATCTGCCGTGCGCTGACGAGCCGTGCACCGAGCCACCCCAGCACGGCAGAAGCGAAGGGTACCGAAAGCAGGAGCCAGGCGGGGAGTCCGCCGAAGCTCACGCTGCCGTCGTATGCCGCGGCAAGGCGGCCGACGGGCCCGGCGAGGGCCAGTTCGAGGACCACGGCCAGTGCCACGGAAAGCACACCCGCCAGGAAGCCCAGCCAGATACCGGCATACAGGTACGGACGGCGCACGAACGGACGGCTGGCGCCGATGAGCAGGAGCACGCCGATCTCGGCGCTACGGCTCTGGATGTCGACACGGATCGTGTTGCCGACCACCAGCAGGGCGGCGACACCGAGCAACAAGGCCAGCAGGCTGACCGCGCGGGTACCCACGCCGAGCAGGGCGTCGAGGCGCTGCCGCCATGCACCGGTGTCCTGCACCATGTCGACACCGGGCGTGGCCTTCATCGAATCGACGAGGCGACCGATGTCCTCGGCCGACAAGCCCGGCTTGGGCTGCACGGAAAGCACGTAAGGCAACGGGTTGGCATCGAGCGATTGCAGTGCGCCGGAGAAACCCTGTACCTCCGCCAGTTCGTCCAGGCCATCCTTCGGCGTGCGCACGACGATGTCGGCCACCTCCGGACGGCCGCGCAGGGCGGAAGCGGCGGTCTCGGCCACGCCCGCGTTCTGGCCCGGTTTCATGAATGCGCTGATGGACTGGTTGCGGCCAAGCGCATCGCCCATCCGCTGCACGTTGCCGAGCAGGAGGTAGAAGGTCAGCGGCAGGGCGAGCGCCACGCCCATCACGGCCACGGTGAGCAAGGTGCCGAGTGGCCGGGCGCCAAGGCGGCGCAGGCTGATCGACATGCTCCAGGCATGGTGTTCGCGCCACGCGCCCACCTTGCGCGGCTCGCTGCGACGGGTCTTTTCCGGCTCCGGCGCGCGGCGCGGCTCGCGGACGGTGTTCATACCACCTCCATCGCGGGGACGTCGGCGACCAGCTTGCCGTGATCGAGCACGACGACGCGTTTCTTCATTCGCTTGATCAGCATGAGGTCGTGGCTGGCGACGAGGACGGCGGTGCCGACCGCCTGGAACTCGGCGAACAGCCCCATGATCTCCATCGCCAGTTGCGGGTCGAGGTTACCGGTGGGCTCGTCGGCGATGAGCACGGCAGGCTTGGCGACGATGGCGCGCGCGATGCCCACGCGCTGCTGTTCGCCGGTGGAAAGCGCCTCGGGCAATTGTTTCTCGTAGCTGAGCAGGCCGACTTTTTCCAGCGCAGCCCGCACACGGCGGCCCCGATCGGCTGGCGAGACACCCGCGATGATCAAGGGCAGTTCGACGTTGGCGAAGACGCTGCGGTCCAGCAGCAGGCGGTGGTCCTGGAAGACCATGCCGAGCTTGCGCCGGATCTTGGGAATCTCGGCAGGGCGTACGGTGTTGAGCTTGCGGCCGTCGAGGGTCACCACGCCGTTGGTCGGGCGCTCGATCATCGCCAGCAGTTTGAGCAGCGTGCTTTTCCCCGCCCCGGAGTGACCCGTGACGAAGGCCATTTCGCCCGCCTCGACGCTAAAGGACACATCGGTAAGGGCCTGGTGATCGCCCTCGTACCGTTTGCTCACCAGATCGAAACCGATCACCGCGTCACCTGTTGGCCCGTGAAGCCACAGAGGATAAGGGATGTGGTGTTGCTTTTGCGGGGCCGCTTTCGGTGGGAGCCGCTTCAGCGGCGATTGGGGCTTGCCTCGAGCTGGCCCGCTGCCGCGGGATCGCCGACAAGGTCGGCTCCCACCAGGCTGCCTCGACTTGGCCCGCTGCCGCGGGATCGCCGACAAGGTCGGCTCCCACCAGGGCAAAGAGCATCGCCGGCATAGCCGGCTCCCACAGGGGGAGCAGTGGCTCGGCGGGTCGGCTCGGTGGGAGCCGACCCTGTCGGCGAAGGGTGCTTGCCTCAGCGCCCGCCGAACAACCGGCCGATGCGGCGCAGGAGGCCGACCTTTTCCTTGGCGGGCGGAGCCGCCGGCGCGGACGCCGGCCGGCTGGCCGTCACCTGACGCGAAGGACGGCGGTTCGGGTTGGACTGGCCTTCCGCATGCCGCGGAGCACCGGGCTGCTGCTCCTTGACCGTGGACCGCGCCGAGGCGCCGTTGCCGGCCGACGAAGTATTGCGACCACCGTTGGAGCCTTCACGGCCACCGTTGCGCCGGTTCGCACCGTTATCGGCATGGCCCGCGCCGCCGGCGTTGCCGCCCTCGGCACCCTCACGGGCACCGCGGCCACGACCGCCGCGACGGCGGCGCTTCTTCGGCGCGGAGGCATCGGCCATCGCCTGGGCGGCGGCTGGGAGCTCGGCGACCGTTTCGGCGACGACCACGGTCTTCATCGGCACTTCGGTCGACACGGCGTCCGCAGCCGCGGCCGGCCTGTCTTCGCGCGGCGGACGCGGGCGGCGCTCGCGGCTGCCCGAACGCTCTCCGGCACGGGGACCGCCACGGCCGTCGCGACCGCCACGGCCAGCCTTCTCCGGCGGCGCGCCGCGGGTCGGAATGTGCCCGTCGTTGTCGTTCGGATCGTCGATTTCATCCTGCACGCCATCCGCGCGCGGACGCGGCGGCGGCATCACCAGCATCTTCGCGTCGATGGACGCGGTTGGAATCTTCTGATTGATGTAGGTCTCGATGTCGGGCAGGCCCATGGCATAGAGGTCGCAGGCGAAGCTGATCGCATCGCCCTCGGCGCCAAGCCGCGCGGTACGGCCGATGCGGTGGACGTAGTCCTCGGCATCCTGCGGCAGGTCGTAGTTGAACACGTGGCTGACCGCGGGAATATGCAGGCCGCGGGCGGCCACGTCGGTGGCCACGAGCAGGTCGATCTGACCATCCTGGAATCGCTGCAGCAGCTTCTGGCGCTTCACCTGCGGCACGTCGCCGGAGATGGCGCCGACGCGGAAGTTGTGCCGCTTCAGGCGGTCGGTGATGCGCTCGGCGGCGGCCTTGGTGTTGACGAAGATGATGCTGCGCTCGGTCTTGCTCTCTTCGAGCAGGTTGAGCAGGAGCGGCATCTTCTCTTCCTTCGACGGGAAGTAGACCACCTGGCGAACGCGGTCGGCGGTGACGTTCTCGGTCTCCACCACGAGCTTTTCGGCCTCGTGCATGTGCTCGTACGCGAGCTCGAGCACGCGGTGGCTCAAGGTGGCGGAGAACAGCAACACCTGGCGTGCCTCGCGTGACGGCAGGCGGCGGAAGATGAAGCGCACGTCCTTGATGAAGCCGAGGTCGAACATGCGATCGGCTTCGTCGATGACCATGACCTCGACGCTGCCGAAGCCGAAGACGTCCTGCTTGTAGTAATCGAGCAGGCGGCCCGGCGTGGCGATGATGATGTCGCAGCCGTCGCGCAGCTGCTGGCGTTGCTTGTCGTAGTCGACGCCGCCGTAGATGAGGGCGCTGCGCAGGCCGGTGGCCTTGCCGATGGTCTGGAAGTCCTTCTCGATCTGGATCGCCAGTTCGCGGGTCGGCGCGATGATCAGGGCGCGGGGATCGGAATCCTTGCGATCCAGATGCGCCGGGTTCTTCAGCAGGCGGTCCATCAGGGCGACCAGGAAGGCGAAGGTCTTGCCGGTACCCGTCTGCGCCTGTCCGGCGACGTCGCGGCCGGTCAGGGCGATCGGCAGGGTCAGCGCCTGGATCGGCGTGCAACGGGTGATGCCGGCGGCGGCGAGGCCCTGGTGGAGCAGCGGATGGAGGTCGAGGTTTTCGTAGAAGACGTCGGTGAGAACGGTTTGGGACATGTGGATGAGTGACCTGGAGTCTCGCGCCACGGATACGCGGCGTCGCCCCGGCGGCAGGAATGGGCCGCGGGGCGGTGGGTGATCCGGTCGGCGGCGTCACGGGAGAGTCGGCAGGCGCCGGTTGCGACCGGCGGCCGTACGACGCGCCCGGCGCACGATGGCCGGAGGCGGCGGCGCGCGACCCGACGGTTCCCGCTGGCATAGGTGAAAAGGCTGTTAACCGCGAGAGCGTGCTCACCTATGTCAACGAGAACCATCCCGTCGGCGCCCTTGAATCGCTTGAATCGCGCCCCTAGTTGGGTTGGAATGAGGGCCGCCGGCTGCAATGGCCAAGACCTTCGGTTCCGGTTGGACCCGCGACATGGGGCTCCTTAGTGTAGCCGATGCGGGCGTCACGGTCGTCAACCCCCTTTCACCCCCTTCCTTGGAGATCCCGGTGAGCGAAAAGATCACCCACACGAGCGACGCTGCGTTCCAGAAGGACGTCCTCGATTCCGATACCCCCGTCCTGCTCGACTTCTGGGCGGAGTGGTGCGGTCCCTGCAAGTCGATCGCCCCGGTCCTGGACCAGCTTGCCGACCAGTACGACGGCAAGCTGAAGATCGTGAAGATCAACATCGACGAGAACCAGAACACCCCGCGCAAGTTCGGTGTTCGCGGCATCCCGACCCTGATGGTCTTCAAGGGCGGCAAGGTCGAGGCGACCCAGATCGGCGCCGTCGGCAAGAGCCAGCTCGACCAGATGATCCAGAAGGCGATCTGATCGTCTTAGCTGTACGTTTCACTTCCGCCGCCGCGTGAGGCGCTTTACGCCGCGCCTCACGCGATGCTAGGCTTCAGGAGTTCGCCGGGACACCGCTTGTCCCCCACGTCGCGAACCCTCTCCCATTCTTCTTTCAACGGCGCCCCGTGAGGTTTGCCCGTGTCCGATATCGAAACCAAAGATTCCATCGACGCCAAGGGCGCCGGCGACCAGCCTGCGACCGAGCCGCGTCCGCGCACCCGCCGCAAGGCACCGGCTTCGGCCGATGCTCCGGCGGTAGAGACGAGCGCCCCGCCGCCGGCTCCCGCCAGGGCGGCGGCGCCTCCATCCCCACCCACGCCGCCACCGCTTCCGCCGGCCCCGCAGGCCGAGCTCCAGCTGGGTAACACGCAGCAGCAGCCCACGCCGCAGAACGAGCCGCGTGACGGCAACCAGGGACCATCCCAGGGTGGCGGCCAGCCGAACAACCCGCAGCAGGCGCGGGGCGACAACCCGAACCAGCAGCAGAACCCCAATCGCGCCAACGACCGCAACGAGCGTGACGGCCGCGGCCGCCGCCGGCGCAACGAGCGCAACCAGCAGCGCCAGGGCGGCGGTGGTGGCGGCAGCCCGGGCAATAGCAGTGGCGGCGGTGGCGGTAACTACCAGCATCCGCGCAACAACAACGGCTATCCCGTCGACGACGACGAGAACGCCGACGCCGGCAGCAACGATCGCCTGATCAACCTGACCGAGCTCAAGCGCAAGAACGCCATCCAGCTGCTCGAGTTCGCCGAATCCCTCGGCGTCCGCGAAGGCGTGGCGCGCCAGCGCAAGCAGGACGTCGTCTTCAACATCCTCAAGGCCCACGCCCGCTCCGGTGGCGGCATCTGGGCCGAGGGTGTGCTCGAGATCCTGCAGGACGGCTTCGGCTTCCTGCGCTCGGCCGACGAGTCCTACCTGGCCGGTCCGGACGACATCTACGTCTCGCCCAGCCAGATCCGGCGCTTCAACCTGCGCACGGGCGACTACATCACCGGTCGCGTCCGCCATCCGAAGGAAGGCGAGCGCTACTTCGCGATGCTCAAGGTCGACGACATCAACGGCGATCCGCCGGAGGCGTCGAAGAACAAGCTCCTGTTCGAGAACCTCACCCCGCTGTTCCCGCGCAAGTCGTTCAAGCTCGAGCGCGGCAACGGGTCCACCGAGGACATCACCGGCCGCATCCTCGACCTCGTCGCCCCGATCGGCCGCGGCCAGCGTGGCCTCATCGTCTCCCAGCCGAAATCCGGTAAGACGATGATGCTGCAGAACATCGCCCAGGCCATCCAGTACAACCACCCTGACGTCCACCTGATCATGCTGTTGATCGATGAACGCCCGGAGGAAGTCACGGAAATCGCCCGCACCGTTCGCGCCGAAGTCATCAGCTCCACCTTCGACGAGCCGGCGGTCCGCCACGTGCAGGTCGCCGAGATGGTGATCGAGCGGGCCAAGCGCCTGGTCGAGCACAAGAAGGACGTGGTGATCCTGCTCGATTCGATCACCCGCCTGGCCCGCGCCTACAACACCGTGGTGCCCAGCTCCGGCAAGGTGCTCACCGGCGGCGTCGACGCCAACGCCCTGCAGCGCCCGAAGCGCTTCTTCGGCGCGGCGCGCAACGTCGAGGAAGGCGGCAGCCTCACCATCATCGCCACCGCCCTGACCGATACCGGTTCGAAGATGGACGAGGTGATCTACGAGGAGTTCAAGGGCACCGGCAACATGGAAGTGCACCTGTCCCGCCGCATCTCCGAGAAGCGCGTCTACCCGGCGATCGACATCAACCGCTCGGGTACCCGCCGCGAAGACCTGCTGATCGATCCGGACCTGCTCGCGAAGATCTGGATCCTTCGCAAGCTGCTCCATCCGATGGACGAACTGGCCGCCATGGAGTTCATGCTCGACAAGATGAAGAACACGAAGTCCAACGACGAGTTCTTCAATTCCATGAAGCGCTGAGCGCTCCACGGGAACTTGCGAAGAGGCCGCCCAAGGGGCGGCCTCTTCGTATCCGCGCCCCGTCCACCGGCTTTTGCTACGCTGCGCCGCCGGCCATCCCTTTTGGCCACGAAGACGCGCCCCCATGTGGAGCGGCTACCGGCCTAAAGCCCAACGTCAAGGAAAGTCCGTGTCCATCCCCAGCGCCGCCAAGAGCACGCCGATCGGCGACCGTCACGACCTGGTCGCCTACCTCGCCGAAGGCGAGAAGCCGCGCGAGGCCTGGCGCATCGGCACGGAACACGAGAAATTCGGCTTCTATACCGACGACCTGACCCCGCCGCCCTTCGTGGGCGAGCGCCCGGGCATCCGCGCGGTGCTCGAGGGACTGGCATCCCGCTTCGACTGGGACATCGCCCGCGAGGGCGAGACGCCCGTGGCGCTGACCAAGGGCATGGCGAACATCACGCTGGAGCCCGCCGGCCAGCTGGAATTGTCCGGTGCCCCGCTGAGGTCCGTGCACGAGACCTGCGACGAGGTGACGAACCACCTGAAGGAAGTCCGCTCGGTGGCCGAGGAACTCGGCATCGGCTTCCTCGGCATGGGTTTCCAGCCGAAATGGCGCCGCGACCAGATGCCCTGGATGCCCAAGGGCCGCTACAAGATCATGCGCGAGTACATGCCCAAGGTCGGTTCGCTCGGCCTCGACATGATGACCCGCACCTGCACCGTCCAGGTCAACCTCGACTACGCGAGCGAGGCCGACATGGTGAAGAAATTCCGCGTCGCCCTGGCCTTGCAGCCGATCGCCACGGCGCTGTTCGCCAACTCACCCTTCACCGAAGGCAAACCCAACGGCTACAAGTCGTACCGCTCGCACGTCTGGACCGATACCGACGGCGACCGCACGGGCATGCTCGATTTCGTCTTCGAGGATGGCTTCGGTTATGAACGCTACGTCGACTACATCCTCGACGTGCCGATGTACTTCAGCTATCGGGACGGCCAGTACGTCGACCTGTCCGGGCAGGACTTCAAGAAATTCATGCGTGGCGAACTGCCGGCCCTGCCCGGCGTGCGGGCGACGATGAAGGACTGGGCCGATCACCTGACGACCGCCTTCCCCGAAGTGCGCCTGAAGCAATATCTGGAAATGCGCGGCGCCGACACGAGCACGTGGAATTCGCTCTGCGCACTGCCGGCATTCTGGGTGGGCTTGCTGTACGACGACGTGGCCCTGGATGCGGCCTGGGACCTGGTGAAGGACTTCAGCAAGACCGAACGCCATGCGCTACGCGACGGCGTGCCGAAGGAGGCGCTGGCCCTGCGCTTTCGTGGCCACACCGTGCGCGAGCTTTCGCTGGAAGCGCTGAAGATTTCCGAAGCGGGTCTGAAGCGTCGCAACCAGCTTGGGAACCGCGGCGCGGACGAATCGATCTATCTCGATCCCCTGATGGAGATCGCGCTCACGGGCAAGACGCAGGCCGACGTCAAGCTCGAACGATTCCTTGACCCCGAGGACTGGAACGGAAGCGTCGATGCGGTCTTCCGCGAATACGCCTACTAAAAGCATCGCCGACCGTGTCGGCGATTCCAGGCAACAAAAAACCTCCCCGTCGCCGGGGAGGTTTTTTTTGACCGTGTATCAGCCGATCGCGTGAGCGATCAGAACTGGTACTTGGCCGACACGCTGAGCAGGTTGCCCTTGTCGTCGTTCTGGCCGACCAGGCGATCGCCCGTCGAGCTCGACACGCCGGCGATGTGCGCCTTGTTCACGAAGATGTGCGCATAGCCTGCGTTGATCTCGAAGCGCTCGGTGGCCTTGTAGCCAAGGCCGAAGGCCAACCACTTGCGGGTCGAATCCGGCACGCGCGGCGAACGGGTATCGTCGTAGGTCGGGGTGCTGTCGACGGCCACACCACCACGCAGGGTGAACTTGTCGTCGAGGTAATACTCGCCACCGACCGATGCGAACCAGCTGTTGCGCCAGCTGTAGTTCTCGCTCGTGGACGGCTGGTTCGGGTTCGAATAGTTGACCGTGAGATCCTTGAACGAATCCCACTTGGTCCACGACAGGTCGAAGCCGAGGCCGAACTTCTCGTCCTGGTGCCAGAAGCTGGCCGTGGCGATCGCCGGCGTGGTGAAGCCGGCACGGCCGTCGGTGTGCGTGAACGGCGGCTGGCCGCTGCCCAGCAGGGCACCCACGGTCGGGTTCGACAGGACGGCGGTGACATTGGTCGGCATCGTGAAGTTGCCGGTGCCTTCCAGGGTGTGCTTGATCTTGCTGCGGTAGTTCAGCGCGATGCGATCGTTCGGCGTGAGCTTCCACAGGCCACCGACCTGCCAGCCGTAGGCCCAGTCGTCACCCTTGATCTTGGCGTAACCATCGCTGCCCGGGGGAACGACCGCGGCGTACTGGGTGGCGAGCGCACGGGCGACGGCCGGCGACAGCTGGCCCGCGGCGGCGGCGCGCTGGATCAGGCCGAGGCCGACGGTGTTGTAGTTGATCGCGCTGGTCAGTTCCGCGCTCGTCTTCTGCGCGATGGCGCTGACGCCGACGGCGAAGTCGTCGGTCACGTCGAACGAAGCCGACAAGGTCACGTCGAACGACTTGAAGTCCGACTTCACGCCGTTATAGCGGCCCTTCCAGTCGGAGTCGTATTCGGTCTTGAAACCGAACGGCGCGGTCAGGCCAAGGCCGAGGTGCACGCGATCGCTGACCTGGGTGGCGAAGTACATCGCCGGGACGGGGATCGTGGTGCCGGCTTCGCCGCCGTTGCCACCGCTGATCGGACGGCCCTGCGCGTCGGTCGCCGTGCCATGGAACTTGGTGCTGAAATTGATGCCGGTGACATCGGCCTGGAACACGTTGCCCTTGAGCATGGACATCGCGGCCGGGTTGTTGACGATGACGGAGGCGTCGTCACCCGCGGCGGTGGAGCCGGCGAATGCGCGGCCCAGGGCCTTGGCGCTGTTTTCCTTGAGCTGGAAAGCACTGGCGTGGGCGGCCTGCGGAGCGACCAATGCACCGGCGATGGCCAGCGAAAGGGCGGCGACGGCCAGCGGACGGGTCGAAAGGTTCAGCTTCTGCATGCGGAGTGGCTCCTGCTTTTTGTTCTGCTCTGGGGCGACGGCGCGCGTAGAAAGCGTAAAACTTTCCCCTTTTCATACGCGCGTTTAACATTCTGGCTGCGAACTCTGGACGATTTGACGTCCGTTTTGCAAGTGCGAATGCAACAAAGATGAAACGGTTACCACTTACAGGCCTCCCACCCGCGCCGGGTTTTGGTAGGGTAGGCAAACGAGCCGCCAAGCGAGACCTGCCGTCATGCACTGCTTCGTCTACGCCAGTCAGCGCAAACCCGACACCTATGTCTGGCTCACCCGCCGCGAGGGCTTCGATGTCCTCCCCGAGCCGCTCGTCCTCCTGTTGGGTGAACTCCGTTTCGTGCTCGAGGTGGAGCTCGCGCCGGAGCGCCGTTTGCCACACGAAGATTCGGAGCGCGTACTGGCGAACCTCACCGCGCAGGGCTGGCACATGCAGACGCCACCCAACGAAACACTCAGCGTCTGTAACCAGCCGAACCACAATCGCGAGATCGACCCGGACCAGTTCGTCGTCCGGGCCTGACAAAGCGTCGTCCGCGCATGGCCAGGATGTGCAGCCCGGGTTAACGCGGCGTTACCGCGTGGGCGGTTTCCGCTCCGTATACTCCTGCGCATGGCCAATCCCAAACGTCGTCGCCCGCCGCTGATCAAGGCGCTGCCCTGGTTCCTTCCCGCCCTCGCGGCCGTCGCCTGCGCGGGTCTCACCGCGTCCCCGCTCGCGCTGATCCCCTTGCTGCTGGCGAACGCACTGGCGATGAGCGCGGTCTGCCATGCCATCGGCTTCGACCCCGAGTCGAGCTACCTGCGCACGGTCCTGCGACGTGGCTCGGCTTACGTGGTCATGTTCACGGCCTACACCTTCGTCGTTTTCGTGCTGGTCGCCTGGCCACTTCTCAAGCTGACCCAGGCCCCAAGCCTGGGCGCGGCGCTGCTTCTCGCCGGGACGCTGGTCGTCGCCTTGACGGTGCTCTGGCGGGTCTGGCCCGCGTTCGGGCTGGTGTTCCTCTGGGACGACGCCTACCCCGCGCAGGGTGGCGACGGTTCGTGGATCTTCACCGCGATGGCCCGCTCGGTCAGCTTCGGCCGCCATCTCTCGGCGGAAGATCGCTTCTTCTCGCACTTTCTTCCGGCCGCCCTGGGCCTGCTCGCGCTCGCTTTCAGTGCCGTGGCGTTGTCGGGCCTGTACGGGGTGCTGCCCGCGGAGATGCGCCTCGCCGCGCTCGGCATCTACGCCGTCGTGCTCCTGCCACTGGGCTGCATGGTCATCGCCAATCGCACGTTGCGTGCCCTGCTATGCGATCGCCGTGGCCATATCCGCACCGTGCGCGCCGAACCACGACGTGGCGTGGAGGCGCCCGCCGCGGCCGTCGCGCCGGCTCCCATTCCCGTGCTCAGCACCGAGGAAAGCCAGCCCGGCGTGCGCGACCGCGCCCTCCTGGCAGCCACGCGCGAAGGTGACATCGCCCGTGCGGTGGCGCTGGTGGAAGCCGGCGCCGATCCCGATACCGCCGCGGAACCGGGCGATCGCGACCAGCGGCCCGTGCTGACCCTGGCCGCGTTGTCGCCGGACATCCGCCTGCTTCGCGCCCTGATCGCGAAGGGCGCCCAGGTCGATCGCGTCCAGAACGGCATGACCGCGCTGCTCGCCGCCAGCCGTGACAGCTGGCATGGTCGGCCGGAAGCGGTACTTACACTGCTGACGAACGGTGCCAACGCGGCCAGCACGGACGCGGAAGGCAACACGCCGCTGCATGGCGCCGTGCTCAGCGCGGAGCCGACGGTCGCCGCCATGCTGCTCGACGCAGGTGCTCCGGTCGATGCCGTGAACGCCGCCGGCGACACGCCACTGGCCATCGCCTGCCGTGCCGCGAACTGGGCACTCGTTCGTTTCCTGCTCGAACACGGTGCCAAGCCGGCACCCGTCGGCGGCGAGCCCGCCCTCGTGGCGGCCGCGGGAATCGCCGACGACGACAGCGAAGGCGTCCGTGTATTGCTCCGGCACAAGGCGCCGGTGAACGCGGCGAACGCGCACGGACGCACCGCGCTGATCGCCGCGGCCGCGGAGGGCCACGAGCAGATCGCCCGCGCCCTGCTGCAAGCCAACGCCAACCCGAACCTCGCCGACCGGCACGGCACGACGGCACTGATGGAAGCCGCCCGCGCGGGCGCCCATGGCATCGTGCAATTGCTCGCCGAAGCCCATGCCGATACGGCGCCACGCGATGGCCACGGGCGCGACGCGCTGACCCTCGCCTGCCAGTCTCCGCGAGCCCAGGCCGCCACGGTGCGTGCCTTGCTCGCGCTCGGCGCGCAGCCGAAGGAAAGCGGCGCCGACGGTCGCAGCGCGCTGGACCACGCCGCCGCCACCGGCCGCTGGGACTTCGTCGCCCTGCTCGATCCCGAGACCCCGCTGCCGACATCGCTCAGCGAATCGGTCGTACCGGAAGCCGGCGCGGATTCGCCGATGCATTTGTACGATGCGCTGCGTTTCGGTCACTGGGCGGTGGCCTCCACCTTCGCGGCGAAAGTGCGTGAATGGCCCGGACATGAACTTGCCGCCTTGTACGTCGACCTGGCCGGCGCCGGTTTCGACGCCGCACGGGCCTGGCTGCTCGACCACGGCCTGGCCGCGGAGGCCCGGCTCGCCGCGGCCATCGACGAGGAAGGCACGTTGGGCCGCCGATTGTTCGACGCCTTGCTGCCGCAGCTGCCTCATTCCGCCGACGCGCTGCTCCAGCTCATGCGCGCAGGCGCATCGCCCGCCGGCGCGGGATTGCTCGGCCAGGCCGTATGCCGGCTGGAAGGCGCCGACGAGCGGCTGACCCTGGCCATGCTCGATGCCGGCGCGGACCCGTTCGGCGCCGATGCGCGCGGCCGCACGCCCGTGCACATGGCGGCCGCCACGGGCCGCGTCGCCCTCCTCGGTGCCTTGCTGGCACGCGGGCTGGACCCCAATGCGCGCGACACCGGTGGCCGCACGCCGCTGCACGCCGCGCTCGAACAGGGTGGCGACAGCCTGCCGTTGGTTCGCCTCCTGGTCGCCCACGGTGCCGATCCCGAAGCCGCCGACGTCAACGGCGAAACGCCCTATGGCCTCGGCATCGGCCACGGCGACGTCGAGCGCTGGTTGAACTGGCCGGCCTGGCAACTACCTCGCCGGGCGCTGCGTGCGGACGATTTGCCCGCTGCCGCGGCTGCCGGCGATACGCAGGCGGTCGACCGCCTGCTCGAACTGGGCTTCCCCGTGGACACACGCGACAGCCATGGTGCAAGTGCCCTGCTACGCGCAGCCGGCGCCGGCCAACGCGACGTCGTCGAGCACCTGCTCGCCGCCGGCGCCGATCCCACGGCGGCCGCGGCATCCGGCGTGACACCGCTTGCCGCCGCGGTGAACGCCCGGCGCGAGGCCGTGGTGGAGTTGTTGCTCGCGCGCGGCGTGGCGGCCGACCAGCGCCTGCCAGGCAATGCCACGGTGCTGATGATCGCGGCGACGCTCGGTTATCCGGAGATCGCGGACATGCTTCTCGCGGCCGGCGCCGATGCCACCGCCGAGGACGCCCACGGCCATACGGCCTTGCATGCCGCCGCCCAGTACTGCTTCGGCAGCAGCGACAGCTTGCGTGCACGCCGCTTACTGGACACCGTGATCGGCAAGGGCGCCGACGTGAACAAGGCCGACAAGGATGGCGTGACGCCGTTGCTCATGCTGCTCGGCGCGCATATGCGGCCCGGCGTCGCCACCGATGCGACGCACCTCGGCGCGCTCGTGCCGGTGCTGCTCGATGCCGGTGCCAGGATCGAGCATGCCGATCACCGGGGCGTCAGTGCGCTCCATGCCTGCGCCATGCATGCCCTGCTCCCACCCGCGCGCTTGTTGCTGCATCGGGGCGCCAGCCGTAACGCCGCGGATGCCTTCGGGCGCACCGCGGCCGACGTGGCCCGGCACCTGGGCTACGTCGACATCGCACACGAACTCGGCGGGCGCACGGGAGCCATTCCTAGCGTGCGGCAGACGCTTCGGCAGCCCGCACAACCGGACTGATCACTTTTCTTCTTCGCGGACCCGCTCTTCCACGGCGTCGGCCTCGAACAGCTGCTGCAGATCGTGCAGTGCTTCCTTCGTGGTCTGCACCAGCGCGGTCTCGTCGTCGTACACGAGGTACTGCGCGCGCAATACCTGGTCGTCGTGCTTACGGAACCGGGCGATCCGGCTTTCGACCACGTCCGGGGCCATATCCAGCGACTCCAGGACGTGACGCGTCATTTCCAGGCTCGAATAGAACGTCTCGCGCACGGGGTCTTCGACGCCGATGTCCATCAGCCGGAACGCGTGCTGGCGGTTGCGCGCGCGGGCCACGATCTTCAGGTGGGGATACTGCCGGCGAACGAGGCGCGCCGTGCGCAGGTTGGCTTCGGGATCGTCGGTGGCGATGACGAAGACCTCGGCCTTGTCGGCCTGGGCCGCGCGCAGCATCTCCGGTCGACCGGGGTCGCCGAAAAACAGCGAGGTGCCGCCGAAGCGGCGTGAGGTTTCCACCTGTTCCACCGAGCTTTCCAGCGCGACGAACTGGATGCCCTGCGCGCGCAGGACGCGGGCGACGATCTGTCCCATGCGGCCGAAGCCGGCGATGATCACGCGGGGCGTATCCGCTTCGATGGCGTCGAACTCGCGGTCCGGCTTGCGCACACGTTCATGCACGAGGCGCGACGCGGCGAGCACGAGCAGCGGCGTCAGCGCCATCGACAGCGAGATCGCCATCACCATCAGGCCGCGCTGGTTGCCATCGATGAGGCGGTTCTGCTGGGCGAGATTGAGGATGACGAACGCGAATTCACCGCCACAGGCGAGCACCGCCGCCAGGCGGACCGAATCCGCCGTGGACAACCCGCCCACGAGCTTCCCGAGTGGCATGATCAGGATGGCCTTCACCGCCAGCAGCAAGGCCACCATGCCGAGCACCAGCAACGGTTTCGCGACCAGCATGCCGAGATCGACGGACATGCCCACGCTGACGAAGAAGAGGCCCAGCAGCAACCCCTTGAATGGCTCGATGTTCGATTCGAGTTCGTGCCGGTATTCCGAGTCGGCCAGCAGCAAGCCGGCGAGGAAGGCGCCCAGCGTGGTCGATATGCCCGCCAGTTCCATCAGCCACGCGGTGCCCATCACCACGAGCAGGGCCGTGGCCGTGAATACCTCGGTGCTCTTCGCCCTGGCGACGAAACGGAACACGTGACGCAACAGCAGGCGGCCACCGATGATGACCGCGACGATTGTTCCGACGACACGGATGACACTCATGATGTCAGGCGCATGCGCATCGTGGGCGATCGTGCCGCCGAGCAGGGGCACGGCGGCGATCAACGGAATGGCGGCGAGGTCCTGGAACAGGAGGATGGCGAAGGCCTGCCGGCCATAGACCGTGCCGGCTTCCTTTCGCTCGGCCAGGATCTGCAGGCCGAACGCCGTGGAGGACAAGGCGAGGCTGCCGCCGACGATCACGGCGGCCTTCCACGTCAGGCCGAACAGGAAGTAGCCGATGGCGCCGATCGCCAGGGCGCAGGTGAGCACTTGCAGGCTGCCGCTGCCGAACACGGCCCGTCGCATGACCCACAGGCGCGACGGCGAGAGCTCCAGGCCGATGACGAACAGCATCAGCACGACGCCGAAATCGGAAATCGTGGCGACGCCTTCGGTGTCGCTGACCAGACCCAGTACCGACGGACCGATGACCACGCCCGCGAGCAGGTAGCCCAGTACCGCGCCGAGGCGGAAGCGCTTGGTCAGCGGAACGGCGATCACCGTCGCCAGCAGGAAGACGACCGCCGTCTCGAGAAAGTGATGCCCATCCATCCTGCGACTCCCGGAGTATCGCGTTGGATTATGTCACGGGGACATCGATGGGTTTTGCATGAATCCTCTTTCCTTCGCGTCTTCGACGCTATCGCCGACAGGGTCGGCTCCCACCAAGCAGCAGGCCTGGTGGGAGCCGACCCTGTCGGCGATGTTCAGCCTTTCAGCCAGCGCGCCACGTCGATCGCGAAATAGGTGAGGATGGCATCGGCACCGGCGCGTTTCATCGCCAGCAGCGACTCCATGACCACGGCTTTCTCATCCAGCCAGCCGTTCTGCGCGGCCGCCTTGATCATCGCGTACTCGCCACTGACCTGGTAGACGAAGGTCGGCGCACCGAAGGTGTCCTTCACCCGGCGAACGATGTCCAGGTAAGGCAGGCCCGGCTTCACCATGACGGCGTCGGCGCCCTCGGCGAGGTCGAGCTCCACTTCACGCAAGGCTTCGTCGCTGTTGCCCACGTCCATCTGGTAGGTGTGCTTGTCGCCCTTGCCGAGGTTGGCCGCGGAACCCACGGCGTCCCGGAACGGGCCATAGAAGCTGGACGCGTACTTCGCCGAATAGGCGAGGATGCGCGTATGGATGTATCCGGCGTCTTCCAATGCCTCGCGGATGGCGCCGATACGGCCGTCCATCATGTCGGAGGGTGCGACGAAATCCATGCCCGCTTCGGCCTGGGCCAGCGACATCTTGATGAGCGCCTCGACGGTCGGCTCGTTCATCACGTAGCCGTTCCCGTCGATCAGTCCGTCCTGGCCGTGCGTGGTGTAGGGATCGAGCGCGACATCGCCAATCAGGCCCAGCTCGGGGAAGCGCTTCTTCAACTCGCGCGTCGCGCGCTGGAACAGCCCCTGCGGATTCCACGCCTCACGCGCGTCTTCCGTCTTCACCGACCCGTCCACCGAGGGAAACAGGGCCAGCGCGGGAATGCCGAGGGCGACGCATTCCGCGGCGAGCTTCAGCAATTCATCGATCGAAAGGCGATCCACGCCCGGCATCGAGGGCACCGGCTGGCGGATGCCTTCGCCGTCGACGACGAAGGCGACCATGATCAGGTCGGACACGGTGAGCACGTTCTCGCGCATCAGGGCGCGGGAGAAAGCGTCGCGGCGCATGCGCCGCATGCGGACAGCGGGGAAGGTCATGGGAGGTGCCCATACGTTGGCGATCCGCCCATTTTACTCCCTGACGCCCCGCCGCCGGGGGGCAAAGCGTCGCACCATGGCATGCCGTGGGCAACGAGGGCCCCACGCCAGCCGGTCCGGACGCGCCTCACACATCGATACGCGCCGTGCTCTCCGGGTCGAAGAAGTGGAGCCGCTCGGCCTGGAATCCCAGGGCCACGTCGTCGCCCGGCTGGATCGTCGTGTGTGGCGGCACGCGCGCGACGAGTTCGTCATCGCCATGGCGCATGTTGAGGAACACCTCGTTACCGACGGGCTCGACGACGTCCACATGCGCATGCAGGCGTTCCGCGACACCCGGGTGATCCGACACCGTCAACAGGTCTTCCGGGCGAATGCCGACGATGACGGGCTTGTCGAGGTGTGCGGCGAGGACGGGCGAATCGGTCCCCAGCGGGAACGAACCGTTCTTCATTTCCAGGCGCAACCCGTCGTCGCGGCGCAGCGTGCCGTGGAACAGATTCATCGCCGGGCTGCCGAGGAAACCCGCCACGAACAGGTTCGCCGGCTTGTTGTAGAGATTCATCGGCGTATCGAGTTGCTGGATGACGCCTCCGTTCAGCACCACGATGCGCTGGCCGAGCGTCATCGCCTCGATCTGGTCATGGGTGACATAGACCATCGTCGCTCCAAGGCGGCGGTGGATACGCGCGATCTCCACGCGTGTGGACAGACGCAACTTGGCGTCGAGGTTCGACAGCGGCTCGTCGAGCAGGAACACCGCCGGATCGCGAACCAGCGCACGGCCAAGCGCCACTCGCTGCCGCTGGCCTCCCGAGAGAGCCGCGGGACGATGCTCCAGGCGTTCGTCGAGCCCGAGCATGCCGGATGCGTCGGCCACGCGACGGTCGATCTCCTCTTTCGGCGCGCCCCGCAGGCGCAAGCCGAAGCCGAGGTTCTCGCGCACCGTCATGTGCGGATACAACGCATAGTTCTGGAACACCATGGCGATATCGCGATCCTTCGGCGGGACGTCGTTCACGACGCGATCGCCGATCGTCATGGTTCCTCCGGAGATCGATTCCAGGCCGGCGATCATCCGCAGCAGGGTCGTCTTGCCGCAGCCGGACGGCCCGACGAGCACCAGCAGTTCGCCATCGGCGATGTCGAAGCTCGCTTCCTTCAGGGCGACGTGCCCATTCGGATATACCTTGCGCACCTTGTCGAGGCGAACCGCTGCCATCACTTACTCTCCCGTTGGGTTCCGGTCTGTCAGGCGATGCCTGACATTGATCCGGACAATGCGGTATTCTGCCGACGTAATCGTTTACATCAAAGTGTCGGTTTCCACCGTCGCGTGTCGGAATTCCCGGGCCTCGTGAAGGGTCGCAGGACAAGCCCTCACTAGACGCCAGCCCCCGCGCGAGGCACCCTTGCGTGCTTCCGTGACACGACAGGTTTACAACATGGCCAACGTTAGCGCCCCGGCGCCGACCCTGCTCGCCGACCTCGGCGGCACCAACGTGCGCTTCGGTATCGCGCATCCGGATGAAGATCAACCACTTATCCAGGAAAGCATCCGGCGTTACCACGTGAAGGACTACGCCTCCCTGGGCGACGCGGCCAAGCAGTACTTCAAGGAAACCGGCCACGAGGCGCAACGCGCCATCATCGCCGCCGCCGGCCGTATCGATAACGGCGAGACGGTGAAGGTCACCAACAATCCCTGGGCGATCTCAGCGAAAAACCTCACCAAGGAACTGGACCTGGAATGGGTCCACCTGGTGAACGACTTCGCCGCCCAGTCGATGGCGGTGATGCTGATGACCGACAAGGAAGACGCCAGCGGCCACCGCGATCTGGTCCAGGTAGGCAAGTCGGCCATCCCGAAGATCGGGGGCAAGGAAGAACAGACCTTCGTCGTCGTCGGCCCCGGTACTGGCCTGGGCGTCGGCGGTCTGCTGATCCGCGGCGACAAGGTCAGCGTGTTGCAGACCGAAGGTGGCCACGCCGGCTTCGCCGCGCACAGCGCGGAAGACATCGAGATCCTGAAGGTTCTCAACCTGCGCTATGGCCGCGTCTCCAACGAGCGCCTGATCAGCGGCGCCGGCCTCGTGAACCTCTACACCGCCATCTGCGAGATCTCCGGCCAGAAGCCGGATGAAACCATCACGCCGGAGGAAATCACCCGCCGCGCCACGGACGAAAGCTGCGTCATGTGCGGCCGTGCGGTGGAGACCTTCGCGGGCATCTTCGGCAGCGTCGCCGGCGACCTCGTGCTCACGCTGGGCGCATGGGACGGTGTGTACCTCACCGGCGGCATGACCCCGATCCTCCTGCCGTGGATCCAGAAGGGCAACTTCCGCGAGCGCTTCGAGGCCAAGGGCCGTTTCCGCGACACCATGGAAACCGTACCGACCCAGGCGATCATGAACCCGGAACCGGGCCTCATCGGCGGCACCGCACTGGCGATCGTCGAGGCTGGCGGCACGCCGCTGCGTCGTTGAAACAAGGCGTCATGCCGCGCGCAGGTGCACACCCAGCGCGCGCATGACGCGCATTACCGTGGCAAATTCCGGATTGCCATCCATCGATAGCGCTCGATAGAGCCCTTCGCGTGAAATCCCCGTAGCGCGAGCTACGCTACTCATGCCCCGTGCGCGCGCAATGTCGCCCAACGCCGCCCGCACGAGGCTGCCATCGCCCGGATCGTCTTCGAGACACGCATTGAGGTAATCCGTCTGGTCCGACTCGGTAGCCAGATGGTCAGCGACATCCCATCGAGTGAATTTTTCTTTCATGCGTTTGTGTCCCATGCCGTCGCGATGAGGATCGCTTGCGCTATGTCGGCTTGCTGACTGCCTTTATCGCCACCGATCAGCAGCACTACCAACGTCGATGCGCGGTGGATGTAGTACAGCCGGTAACCCGGTCCGTGATCGATGCGCATCTCACGAACACCGCTTCCCACGTGTTTCGCGTCACCTGAATGCCCTAACGACATTCGGCGTATCCGCGCATCGATGCGCCTCCGCGCCATGCGATCGCCAAGCTTGGAAACCCACCGTCGAAACGTGTCGCTCTGGATGATTTCGTACATCCTGCGACCGTACCTCGCACGGTACGACATGTGACCTATAGATTACAACCATCGCGACAAGGGACGACATAACTGGACAATGCCGCCCGCGAGGACTCGCCATGCCGTCGATGATCCGGCTGCTGATGGATTCGCGTTACGCGGACGGTGCCAGCAGAGCGTCCAGGTCGCTTTCGTCGAAGCTGAGGCGTTCGCGACTGCCGCCGCCTTCGAGCACGGCATCGGCCAGTTCGGCCTTGCGCGCCTTCAGCTCTTCGATGCGCTCTTCCACCGTGCCCGCCGTGATCAGGCGATATACGAACACCGGCTTGTCCTGGCCGATGCGATGCGCGCGATCGCTCGCCTGCGCCTCGGCCGCGGGATTCCACCACGGATCGTAATGGATGACCGTGTCGGCGCTGGTCAGGTTGAGGCCGACACCGCCCGCCTTCAGCGAAAGCAGGAACAGGGGTACTTCACCGTTCTGGAAACGTTGCACGGGTTCGGCGCGATCGCGCGTTTCGCCGGTGAGCGTGACGTAGCTGATCCGGCGGCGATCGAGTTCGACGGCGATCAGCTTGAGCATTTCGGTGAACTGGCTGAATAGCAACACGCGACGGCCTTCCGCGAGCAGCGCCGGAAGCATGTCCATCAGGAGCTCGAACTTCGCCGAATCGCGTACGCCGCGCGCGGCTTCCAGTTTCACCAATCGCGGATCGCAACATACCTGGCGCAACTTGAGCAGGGCGTCGAGCACGACGATGCCGCTGTGCGCGATGCCGCGTTGCGCGATCACCTCGCGAAGTTCTTCCGCCAGGGAGAGGCGCAGGCTCTCGTAGAGATCGCGCTGCTTCGGTTCCATCACCACGCGGCGCGTGATCTCGGTCTTCGCTGGCAACTCGGAGGCGACCTGCGCCTTCGTGCGGCGCAGGATGAACGGCGCGATGCGACGATTGAGCCGCTCCTGGCATTCGATGTCCTGGTGCTTCTCGATCGGCAGGCGATAGTGCCTGCGGAAGGCGCCTTCATCGCCCAACAACCCCGGCACGGCGAGGTCCACCTGCGACCACAACTCGCCCAGGTGGTTTTCCAGTGGCGTGCCCGTGAGGCACAGGCAACGGGGCACCTTGAGTGTCAGCAAGGCGCGGCGTGCCTGCGTGCGTGGATTCTTCACCTGCTGGGCCTCGTCGAGCACGACGAGCGAGAACGCCTGCTTTTTCAGTGTCTCGACGTCGCGCGGCAACAGCGCATACGTGGTGAGGATCACGTCATGCTCGGCGATGCGCGTGAAGGTCTCCGCGCGTTGCGGGCCATGCAGGGCCAGGAGCGTGAGTCCCGGAGCGAAACGCGCGACCTCGGATATCCAGTTGGGAACGAGGCTGGTCGGAACGACCACCAGGGCGGGCGAGGTGAGCCCTCCGCTTTCCTTGAGCGCCAGCAGGTGGGTGATCAACTGCAAGGTCTTGCCCAGGCCCATGTCGTCGGCGAGCACGCCACCCGTGCCGGCTTCTGCGAGCGCGTTCAGCCAGCGCAGGCCATCGCGTTGATAAGGACGAAGCTCCGCGCGCAAGCTGGCCGGTACGACGTCGCTGGCGCGTTCGGCCGCTTCGCGCAGGCGCTTGGTGAAGCCACGCAGGCGTTCGGGTGCCTCGAACGAGCCTCCGCTGGGCAGTGCTTGCGCGAGTTCCTCCAGACGGCCCGCCTGTACGCGCGGCAAGTGCAGTTGCTGGCGCGGCTTCTCGAGATATTCGGCAAGCGGGGCAAGCAGGCCGCGCAATTCCTTCAGGCGAACCGGCACTCGGCGACGCTCGTCCACCGGCGCGTACCAGACCGAATCCTCGGCCTCGCCCGGCGATGGACTCAGGCTGAGCTGATGCTCGGCCAGGGCCTGCGCCACGGCAGGCAAGAGGTTCACCCGCTTGCCTTCGATCTCGATGCCGATCTCGAGGTCGAAGGCGCGGTCGGCGTCGTCCTCGTGCGCCTGCCCATACCAGCGAACGGGTCCTTCGAGCACTTCGAACGGGAAACTCGGGGCGTACTCGAGGACGAAGCCGTCGGCTTCGAGCTTGGGCCGCAACGCCAGCCAGCGGGCGGGCGTATTCACTTCCAGCGCGCCCGCGTAACCCTTGCCCGGGAAGAGCCAGGCGTCTTCCGGCAAGGTATCGGCCATGTCCCAGGGCAATCCCTCGGTATCCACCGCCGGATTGAGGCCGGCGTTCTCGAGGTTTTCCATGGAGGCCAGTTCCTCCGCACGACGGCGGCTGATTTCCAGCAGGGTGCCGTTGCGCACGCGGCGGACCAGCGGCTCGCCGCCCCGCCCCGGCAGGCGCTCGCCCGCATAGTCGAAAGCGAGCCGTCCATAGGCCAGCGGCGGCGTGCCGGCTGCCAGTCGCGCGTGGCGCGTCAGGGCGTGCAAGACCAGCACGGGACGCGGCGAGACCTCCGCGCGGCGTACTTCGCCGAAGATCTGCGGCTCCGGTACGCGCGGACCCATGCGCGTCGACTCCATTTCCGCTCGAAACGCCACGGTGTGTTCCGGCGGCAAGGGCGGCAGGTCGAGCCACGAGGTTTCCGCAGGCTCGCTCTCCAGCAGCCCTACCTCGGCGTGCTCGGCGTCGAGGAACCAGAGCGAGCCTACGCGGAACAGGCGCTGGCTGGAGGGAACATCGGGAAGCAGCTTCTGGCTACCGTCCTTTTCAAGGTTCCAGCGCCAGCGCAGTGCCTGGGGCTTGCCCCGCGACAGCTGCAATCCGGCCACGCCGCCGAAAAAGCAGGGCGCGGTGTCGAGCACCTCGGCCAGCAGCTGGTCACCCAGCGCACCGGTGAACCGGGCGTAGCTGCGGCTCTTGCGCAAGGTTTGCGGCAAACCCAGCAGGGTCGCGGCGAGGCGCTTCTCGTTCACCGTCAACGAAGTGTCGGACAGATGGCGGCTGTCCAGCGGCAACGGCCGCGAATAACGACCGTCCGCACTTAACGTGAGAAGGACGGGCGCGACATCCAGGTGGGCCGCCGGCTCGTGGTCGTCGTTGACGCCTTCGAGGAAGAAGCCGAGCACCATGCTATCGGCGGGCGCCGCGATGACCGGCTCGTCGAGTGCGCGCCGCCATGCCTGCGGAAGCGATCCCGCCGTGTCGTCCCGCCTGCGCTTGTCGTCCGGCTGATGCATCCGTAGCGTTCCCGCCCGCGCGACCAAAACAGGAAGCTTAGCAAAGGCGGGAGAAGGAACCCGTAGGATTTTTTACCCGGTGGACCGCCCCGGTTCAGCGAGCCGGGAGACGCCGCGGCTCTCAGCCGCGGCGGTGCGGGAACAGGTCGACCGGATACTCCGCCTTCTGCTCGCGCCCCATGAGCGTGCGCAGGCCTTCGGCCGGCGTGACCTCGCCATGCAGGACGGCGCGCACGGCGGCCGAAATCGGCAGGTCGAGCCCGTGGAATCCCGCCAGCCGCGCCACTTCGTCAGCGGTAACGACACTTTCCACCACCTGCCCGATCTGGCGCACGGCCTCGTCGAGTGGAATACCCTTGCCCAGGGCGAGGCCCAGGCGCCGGTTGCGCGACAGGTCGCCGGTGCAGGTGAGCACCAGGTCGCCGAGGCCGGCAAGGCCCATCAGCGTTTCCGCGCGAGCCCCGAGCGCCACGCCGAGGCGCAGCATCTCGTTCATGCCGCGGGTGATGAGGCCGGCCCGCGCGTTGAGCCCGAGCTCCATGCCGTCGGCGACACCGGTGGCGACGGCGAGGACGTTCTTCATCGCGCCACCAAGCTCGGCACCGAGGATGTCGTTACCGGTGTAGGCCCGGAAGTTGGGCGCATGCAGGAGCACGGCCAGTTCCTTGCCGAAGGCTTCGTCCGTGGCATGCACCGTCACGGCGCTGGGCAGGCCGGCGGTCACCTCGCGGGCGAACGATGGGCCGGTGACCACCGCCGCGGGCCGGCCCGGCAGCTTCTCGTCGACCAGTTCGTGCAGGAAGCGCCCCGTGCCGGTTTCGAACCCCTTGGTGGCCCACGAAACCTTCGCGCCAGGATCGAGCAAGGGCACGATCTGGTCGAGCAACGCGGCGAACGCATGGCTGGGCACGACGAGCAGGATGATGTCGGCGCCGCGCAATACGGTGGCGAGATCGGCCTCGTAAACGAGTTCCGGCGGCAGGTCGAGATCGGGCAGGTAACGCAGGTTGCGCCGTGCCGACGCCATGGCCGCCAAGGCTTCCGCATCGCGTCCCCACAATCTCGTGGGGACGTCGTTACGGGCCAGGAGCGCGGCCAGCGCGGTTCCCCATGAGCCGGCGCCGAGAACGGCGACGGTGGGTCGGGAAGTGGGGCTCATCGCTCAGCTGTTGAGCGGATGGGCCCCGGCGCCTTCGAGCTGCTGGCGCTGCTGTTCGGCGTAGAGGGCATCGAAATTGATCGGCTGGAGCAGGAACGGCGGGAAGCCGCCTTCCTGGATCATGGACGACACCATCTGGCGCGCGTACGGGAACAGCAGGTTCGGGCAATAGGAACCCAGGATGCCGTCGCGATCGTCGCTGGTGAAGCCACCGATGCCGAAGATGCCGGCCTGGTGCACTTCGGCCAGGTAGGCCGTGCGCTCGCCCAGGTTGCAGGTAAGGGTGAGGCTGAGCACCACTTCGAAGAGGTCGTTGCCGAGGTCGACGGCCTTGTGGCCCAGGTTGAGCTGGACCTGGGGCTGGGCCTCGGTCTCACCCATTTCCTGGAACACCTGGGGGGCGTTCGGGGCTTCGAAGGAGGCGTCCTTCACGTAGATCTTCTGCAGCACGAGCTGCGGCTGGCCGGCCTGGCCGTTGGCGGTGATTTCTGCCATTGCGTGGTCCTCGAAAGGGGTCGTGTGGGCTGGCTACGTGCCGAGGCACGAAAGCGGGGATTGTTTCACACAACCCGGCGCGCCGCACAGTCCGGCTTGCACCCGCACGTGGGATTCTGAGAGAATGCCCGGCTTCCCTATGCCGACCCGATACGTCGGGCAGGCCCGTCATGCGATGCGGGCCCCATCGGCGGAAGCGCTCCACCCGCCAGCCATCGCGTGGCGACCCGTTTCCCGGGTCGCGGCTGGGCCGTCGCCGTCCTGGCCAAAGGATGGTCCAACGAATCTAGAGGAGGCCACCATGGCCCGTAGATGCCAAGTCACCAATAAGGGTGTGCAGACCGGTAACAACGTCTCGCACGCCAACAACAAGACCCGTCGCCGCTGGTTGCCGAACCTGCACGAGCGCCGCTTCTGGGTCGCCAGCGAGAACCGCTGGGTGAAGCTCCGCGTTTCCAACCACGCGCTGCGCACCATCGACAAGAACGGCATCGAAGCCGTGCTGGCCGACCTCCGTTCCCGCGGCGAAAAGATCTAAGGAGATCGAACCATGGCAAGCAAGCGCGATAAGCACCGCCTGATTTCCACCGCGGGCACCGGTCATTTCTACACGACCACCAAGAACAAGAAGAACACGCCGGAAAAGATGGTCTTCATGAAGTACGACCCCGTCGTCCGGAAGCACGTCGAATACAAGGAAGGCAAGATCAAGTAACGCTCCGCGTTCAACGCGCAGCGCTTCTTGATTTCGAAGAACCCGCCTCACGGCGGGTTTTTTTGTGGCTCCGTATGAGCCCTCACCCGGGTGGGAAGCATGCGGCAAGTGGCGAGCGTTGCTCTTTCCCACCAACCCACCGCAGTGTCGAGAGAGCTGCCGGTCGTCACCCTCGGCGCGACATGAGGAGCCGAGGACGGGCGGACAAGGCCCGTAGGGGATCGGCCTGGACGGCCGATCGTTTTCGCTGAGGCAGGAGCCGAATCGGAAACCCCCGCCCGACCGTCCGAGCCCGAAGGGGCGCCAGCCATCAGACACGGCCGCGCAGCGGCTTCCCTTCCCAAGGGACGGCACCGCCTGTCGCGCCGAGGGTGGCACCCGGCAGCTCCCGCCACGCCGCACACGACCAACGCGAGGGCGAAGCCGAGCCGTGACAACGGACGATTGCGAGGACAAAAAAACCCCGCCGTGAGGCGGGGTTTCAGTGACTCAGCCTATGCGGGAGGGTTACGCGCCCACCGCCGAATAGCCCTTGAGGCGTTGCGCGAACTGCTGCAGCGAACGGATGCCGCTCTGCTCGGCTTCCACGATCCACTGCTGCAAGGCCTTGAGCGACTTGTCGGCACCGCGCTCTTCCATCAGGGCCACGAGCCGGGCGCGGAACTCGCACACGGTACGCAGCGCCGGACGGTTCGCCAAGGCGGCTTGCAGGCGCTCGCGGGCGTCGTTGTCGAGCCAGCGGCCACCATCGGCCAGCGCACGGCGCAGGCGACGCGGCACGGACTTGATGCTGTCCCCGGCCTGGCCCATTTCCTCGCGCATCGTCGGCAGGATCACGTTGCGGTAATAGTCGGTGGTGGCCTGGAAACGCAGGGTCAGCACGCCCTTCAGCGTCTCGGCATCCGGCAGGTGCACGTTCGGGCGGATGTTCAGGGTGGGCGCGACGCGCAGCACCTTGGCCAGGCCCAGGAAACGCAGGCTGCAGATCGCCGCCCAGCCGATGTCGAACTCCCACTTGCGCAGGGCGAACTTCGCCGAGCTGGGGAAGGCGTGGTGGTTGTTGTGCAGTTCTTCGCCACCGATCCAGAAGCCCCACGGCGAGATGTTCGTCGCCTTGTCGGAGCTCTCGAAGTTGCGGTAACCCCACCAGTGGCCGATACCGTTGACGAAACCGGCGGCCCAGAAGGGAATCCAGATCATCTGCACCGCCCAGATCGCCAGGCCGATCACGCCGAACAGCGAGATGTCGATGATGGCCATGAGGGTCGGACCCCAGTAGGGGTGACTGCCGAACAGCTTGCGTTCGAACCAGTCGTCCGGCGTGCCGCGGCCGTACTTCTCCATGTCGGCCTTGTTATAGCTGGCCTCGCGGTAGAGCGCCACGCCGTCCAGGAAGACCTTCTTGATGCCGGCGATCTGCGGGCTATGCGGATCTTCCTCGGTTTCCACCTTGGCGTGGTGCTTGCGGTGGATGGCCACCCACTCCTTCACCACCATGCCGGTGGTCAGCCAACCCCAGAAACGGAAGAAGCCGTTGAGGGTCCAATGGAAATCCACGCCACGGTGGGTCGCGCTGCGGTGGTAGTACAGCGTCACGGTGAAGATGGTGAGCTGGGTGACCACGAGCAGATAGACCAGCATCTCGCCCCAGCTTGCGCGGGTGAGTCCGTTGGCCAGGAAATCGAGCAGGGTGTCGAGCATCGAGTCGGTACCGCGCGGGAAGTGAAAGGAGGCGTACAAGTCCAGTCTAACCAGCAACATCCATACCCACCAGCACGGAAAGCGGCAAATTGTGAAAGGAGTTGTTGTGGGATCGCGAGCCCATTGCGCACAATCGCCCGATGACTTCCCGTCCAGCCGTTCAGAGAGACAAGGGCCGCCTCGCACGTTGGGCGCAAGATGCGTCGCATAGCGCGACGATCGCCGACGTAGTCGCATGAGCACGAGTCATTTACTGAATATCGAAGGCATTTCGCGACGTCGTTCCGGCCGGGAAGCGGTGACGGACGTGTCTTTTTCCCTGAACCGCGGTGAAGTACTGGGCCTGCTCGGCGTCAATGGCGCAGGAAAGTCCACGACGCTTTCGATGCTTTCCGGTGCGCTCCGGCCCGACCGCGGCCGGATCGAGCTCGACGGCCGGGATTTCGTCGCCCATCCCGCCCTCGCCCGCCAATTCATCGGCTGGCTCCCCGAGAGCGCGCCCTTGTGGCCCGAACTCTCCGTGGAGGAGCACCTCGTCGCGTTCGCCCGGCTGCGCGGAGCCGCGCGGCAGGCGGCGCAGCGAGCGGCGCAATCGATCATCACCCGGCTGCAGCTGGGCGACCTGCGCCGACGCCTCGCCGGCGTCCTGTCCCAGGGCCAGCGCCAGCGCCTCGGCCTGGCATGCGCCCTGGTGCACGACCCCGCCCTGATCATCCTCGACGAGCCTGCCAACGCCCTGGACCCCGTCCAGGTCGGCGAACTGCGCAAGTTGATTCGTGAGCGCGCCGCGGCCGGTTCGGCCGTCATCCTCTCGACGCATGTCCTCGCCGAGGTCGTCGCCGTCTGCGACCGCGTGGCCATCCTCCACGAAGGGCGCCTGCGCCATGATTCGCCGCTAAGGGGAGAAGACGGCGGAGCCTCGCTGGAGAGGATCTTTTTCGGCATCGCCACGGGAGCCGCGGCATGAGCGTCGCGGCCGTCACCCGTCTCGAACTGAAGCGTCTCGCCGTCCGCCCGCTGGCCTGGGCGCTGGCCGCGCTGACCATCGCCTGGCTGGCCTGGACCTTCGTGCTCGGCCTGGGCCAGTTCCTCGGCGCCCAGGTGAAGCTCGCCGCGGTGGCGGACGCCCCGGGCTTCACCGACCTCGTGGCGATCCCCCTGCTCGCCGAACTGGCCAAACTCGCCTTCCTCGTCGTCCCGCTGATGACCATGACCCTGATCGCGGGTGAGCGCCGTGCCGGCACGCTGGCCCTCCTCGCCTCCACGGGCTTGCCGCCGTGGCGCATCGTGCTCGGCAAGTACCTGGCCGTGCTCGTCTGGCTGGCCTTGTGGTTGCTGGCCACCCTGGCGATGCCGCTGGTCGTCGGCCTCGGCTCCACGGCGGACTGGGGCAAGCTCGCCTCCGCCACCCTCGGCACCGCCCTCTTGCTGGCCACGCTGGCCGCGATCGGCATCGCCTGCTCGGCGGCGACCACCTTCCCCGCCATCGCCGCGGCGATGGCCCTCATCGTGACGCTGGCCCTCTGGACGATCGACCGCGGCGCGCAGGCCGCCGGCGTGAGCGGTGGCTTCCTCGAATGGCTGACCATGGCGACGCACCTGCAGAACCTCCTGCGCGGCCTGGTCGCATCCAGCGACCTTGCATGGTTCGTGCTGGCGATCGCCCTGTCCCTGAGCCTCGCCATCCGCCGCCTGGCTTTCGACCGGGAGCGCCAGTGATGCGCCGCCTGGATCGTTGGCTCGTGCTGCTCGGCCTCTTCGTGGCCACCGGCTGCATCGGCTTCCTCAGTTCGCGTCACGCATGGACCTTCGACTGGACGCGAGGCGCGCGCGCCAGCCTCGCACCCGAGAGCGTCGCGGTACTGGATACCTTGCGCGGCCCGGTCGAGGTCGTCGGCTACATCTCGCCGACGGGCCCGTTGCGCGAACAGATCGCCGCCGTGCTGGAACGCTACACACGCGAGAAGAAGGATCTGACGCTGTCTTTCGTCGACCCCGATGTCGATCCCGCCGCCTCGCGCCAGCTGGGCATCGCCGGCGACGGCGCGCTGCTGGTTCGTTACCAGGGCCACGAGGAACGCGTCGAAAGCCCGATCAACGAGCGCAACCTGTCGAACGCCCTGGAGCGGCTTGCCCGCGGTGGCCAGCGGATCGTCGCCTTCGTGACGGGTGACGGCGAACGCCAGGCGGACGGACACGCCAACGCCGATGTCGGCGTCTTCATGAGCCAGATCGAGCGGCGCGGCATCCGCGCCGTGCCGCTCAATTTCAGTCAGACACAGGGCGTGCCCGAGCACACCGACCTCGTGGTACTTGCCAGCCCCACGGCCCCTCTGCCGGCGGCCACCGTCGGCGCGCTCGTCGATTACGTCCGCGACGGTGGCAATCTGTTGTGGATGGTGGAGCCCGGCAACGACGACCTCGGCACCGGCGCCCTCGCCGATGTGCTGGGTGTTCGCGTACTTCCTGGAGTACTGGTCGATGGGCAGGGAAGCACACTCAATGTCGACGACCCCCGCATCGTCGTGGTCGGCGATTACCCCTTCCATGCGATCACCCGGGCGTTCCGCGATACCACGCTATTCCCCCAGGCATCCGCGCTCGCGCAGGTCTCCGACCACGATTGGGCGGTCGTACCCTTCCTGCGTTCGGGCGAGCGCAGCTGGACGGCATTCGGCGGCATCGACAACGACAAGCCTTCCACCGTCGCCTTCCATCCCGAGGCGGGCGAACTGAAGGGACCCCTCGACTTCGGCTTCGCCCTGAACCGCCTCTCGCCCAGCCCGGCCAAGAGCGAACAACGCGCCGTGATCGTCGGCGATGGCGACTTCCTCTCCAATACCTACGTCGGCAACGGCGGCAACCGCGCCCTGGGCGAGCGCATCGTCGACTGGCTGCTGGGCGACGACGTGCTCGTGGACCTGCCCGCCCGCGGGGCGCCGGATCGCGTGATCTCGCTCTCCCAGGAAGGCCTCAACGCGGTCACGCTGGGCTTCCTGGTCGCGCTGCCGCTGGCGCTCCTGGGCCTCGGCGTAGGCATCGCATGGCGACGACGGAGGCGCTGAGGTGAAAGCCAGGCTGGCGGGCCTCGCCCTGCTCGTATTCCTCGTCGCCGCCGTGGGGTGGCAGTGGCACGCCGATGACGCCCAGGCGCGCGCGTTCACGCTCACCCCGCTCGATCCGGATGCCGTGCAAAGCATCGAGGTCGAGCTGAAAGGCCTGCCGGCGCAACGGTTCGACCGGCGTGACGGACACTGGACCAGCCTGGCGGGTCCGGTCGACGAAGGACGGGCGCAGGAACTGGCCGCGCTGGCGGCGACCCCGGTGTCGGCATGGACACCGGCGAGTGGCTTCGAAGCCGCGAAGATCGGACTGGCGCCGCCGCTGGCCACCCTGATCCTGGACGGTACCCGCATCGAGTTCGGGGAGATGACGGCCCTGGGCAAGCAGCGTTATGCGCGCGTGGCGGAACGGGTCGCCTTCGTGCCCGCCCAGGCGCTGCCACGTGCGCCGCGGACGGCCTCGTTGCCGACGACCACGTCGACCGCCCGGTAGGCAGGCGCTTGCCACACGCGGCGGCACGCCCCATCTTTCACGCATGCCCGAACTGCCTGAAGTAGAAACCACCCGTCGCGGTATCGCCCCCTATATCGAGGGCCGTCGTGTCACGGGCGTGGTACTTCGCCGTCCGGACTTGCGCTGGCCCATTCCTCCCGAGGTTTCGTCGTTGCTGCCGGGACAGGTGATCGACAGCGTGGAGCGGAGGGCGAAATACCTGCTCTTGCGAACCGAGGCGGGTACCGCGCTATTGCATCTGGGCATGTCGGGCATGCTGCGCGTGCTTCCCGCCAACACGCCGATCGGCAAGCACGACCACGTCGACATCGCGTTCGACTCCGGGCAAGTGCTGCGCTTTACCGATCCTCGCCGCTTCGGCGCGTTGCTCTGGCAGATGCCGGGCGAAACGCACGAGTTGCTGGAAGGGATCGGGCCGGAACCCCTCACCGATGCGTTCGATGGCGACCTGCTGTGGCGCGTGTCCCGGGGCCGCTCCGCCGCGGTGAAGACGTTCCTGATGGACAATGCCGTCGTCGTCGGCGTCGGCAACATCTACGCGAGCGAAGCCCTGTTCGCCGCCGGCATCGATCCACGCCGCGCCGCGGGAAAGATATCGCGCGAGCGCTATCGAAAACTGGCGACGGAGGTGAAGCGCATCCTCGCCCACGCCATCGACCGCGGCGGTACGACACTACGCGACTTCCTCGCGCCGGACGGTGCGCCCGGTTACTTTTTCCAGGAACTCTTCGCTTACGGGCGCGCCGACGAACCGTGCAAGGTATGTGGAACGGCCATCCGCGTCGTGACCCTCGGCCAACGCGCTTCGTTTTATTGCCCGGGCTGCCAGAAGTAGCAGGACGACGTGAAATGACGGCCGCGCCCTACGGCGCGGCAAGGACGTGACTTCCTAGACTTCCATGACACGCCCCTGCCATGGAAGCTCCGCATGAACAGCCCCCGCCCGAACCCGACCATACGACGCGGTGCGTTCCTCGCTCTTGGCGTACTGGCCGCCACGGCCTTCGCCGACACGCCGGCCGACACGAGCCGGCCGTTCGACCGCTACAGCTGGGTGACCAGCCACAACGCCTTCACCAGCAATGGCCTGTTCCCCAACCAGACCGAGACGGTGAGCGAGCAGCTTGCCGGAGGCGTGCGTGGCCTGATGCTCGACCTGCACGCCAGCCAGGGGCGCGTACGGCTCTGTCACAACCTGTGCACAGGCGAAGCGCAACCCCTCGCCGACCTCGTCAACGAGGAGCTCCTGCCGTTCCTGGAAAGGGACCCCGACGCGATCGTCAGCCTGCACCTCGACGATTTCACCGATGCGAAGGACCTGGCCGCCGAACTCGAGCATTCCCCGGACCTGACGGGGAAGACCTTCGATCCCCATGCATGGCCGACACCGGAATGGCCCACGCCCGAGGACATCGTCAAGAGCGGGCAGCGCGTACTCGTCTTCAGTCTCAAGCGCGACAACAGTGGTGTCCTGATGACCCGCGCGGGTGCGATCCACATCATGCCAAGCGAGGACTTCACCGTGGAAAACTACTGGAGCCTCGGCGCGACGCCCCTGACCCACGACAACAGCTGTCGCAGCCGCTGGGACACCCCGTTATCGCGGCGGGAGATCCCGGGCAAGCCCGGCTGGCGACCTTTGTTCACGATGAACCAGTTCCACGGAGCGCCGTTCGAAAGCCATGCCGGCAGCGACAACGATTTCGACCGGCTTCACAGCCGCTACCTCGACCATTGCCGCCCCGCCGCACGACGCAAACCGAACTTCGTCGCCGTTGACTTCTACCAGCGCGGCGATGCCGCACGCTTCGTGAACTGGCTCACGCTCACGGCGCCGGACGAACTGCCGTGAACCGGATCAGTCCGGCCAGCGCATGTCCGCGTGGGAATTGTTGAAGGCGGGGTCTTCTTCGTTGCCGGACAACGTCACCGCCAATCCGCCCGGCACGCCATCGACTTCGATCGTCTGCGCCGGGTCGAAATGCGCACCCAGGGCGCCGAGCTCCACGAAGCGCTCGGCCAACGCGCCGGCGCGATCGATCTCACGATCGGGCACGTTGACGAGGCTGACGTCCGGACGACCGAACTTGCGCATGCCGCGCGTGCGAATCCATGAACGCCCCTTGGTTTCTTCGGGGCTGCACAGGATCAACACGTGGTGGCGAGGGGGCGCACCGCCCTGCACCAGATAGTGCTCGCGCCAGCCCGCGGCGTCGAACAACGAGAGTATCTGGGGGTCGACGACCGCCTTGCCGCCGATATCGGTCAGCGCGGCCACCACGCCTAGCGTGTCGCGCAGGTAGTCCAGCCGGTCCCGATCGGCGAAGCGACCACGGATGGCCACGACATGCGGGGCGGCCTTGGCGGCCTGGAAGGCTTCCGGATTGTCTTCGCGCAGGAGTTCGCCGAGCGCGCCGGACAGGGGGTAGCCTTCCCAACGTGCGAGCACCGTATTCTGGAAGCGCTGCAACTCCACGCCCTCCGGCAGCCCCGGGCTGCCATAACGGGCGGCGGGGATGGCCAGGTCCTCGGCGAAGGCGCCGAATACGAAGAACAGCAAGACCGCCTGCTCGTCACTCGGCTTCCAGTAGGGGCGCGGCCATTCGGCGGCTTGGGGCGTCGTCTCGGTCACGCGTGGTTTCCTTCGTCGGTATCGTTTTCTCCGAGAGGCAGCACCGATTGCTGCAACTCGATACGGCCGTCACCGCCGGTGATGCTCTTGAATTCGGCGCGGCTCACGGAGACATAGCGGTCGTTGCCACCGATCTCAACCTGCGGCCCCTGGGTCACCGCACGGCCGTGCTCGTCCACCCGCACCACCATGGTGGCCTTCTTCCCGGAATGGCAGATCGTCTTGATCTCCTCCAGGTTGTCGGCCCAGGCCAGGAGATACTTGCTCCCCTCGAAAAGCTCGCCGCGAAAGTCCGTGCGCAGCCCGTAGGCGAGCACCGGAATGCCGAGGCGGTCGACCACGTCGGAAAGCTGCCAGACCTGGGCCTTGCTCATGAACTGGGCTTCGTCCACCAGCACGCAGTGCAGGGGACCGCGGCGCTCGATATCCCGCTCCACGAGGCCGAAGATGTCGTCCTCGCCGCCGAAGCGCATCGCCCGGGCCTGCAAGCCGATACGCGAAGCCACGATGCCCTCGCCATAGCGATGGTCCAACGCCGGCGTGAGAATGAGCGTGCGCATGCCGCGCTCGTGGTAGTTGTGCGCGCTTTGCAGCAGGGTCGTGGTCTTGCCGGCGTTCATCGCCGAGTAATAGAAGTAGAGCTTGGCCATGCGGTCGGTCCGGTGCGTGACCGGGCATGGTACCGCCAAGCCCGCCGGCCGGCATACGGCCCGCCTCCCCACCTGCTAACATCCGTGGCCTCGTCCGCCTGTCCTACGGCCGATCCCGATGCTCAACCCGCAACAACACGCGGCCGTCGAATACTGCGACGGCCCCCTCCTCGTGCTGGCCGGCGCCGGCTCCGGCAAGACCCGTGTCATCACGGAAAAAATCTCCCATCTCATCTCGCGCCGGCACCTGGCCGCGGAAAAGATCGCCGCCATCACCTTCACCAACAAGGCCGCGAAGGAGATGCGCGAGCGCGTCGGCAGGCTCATCTCCGACGATGCCGCGAAGGCGCTCACCGTCTGCACCTTCCATGCGCTGGGCCTGAAGTTCCTGCAGATCGAGCACGAGCGCGCGCGGTTGCGCCGCGGTTTCTCCGTGCTCGACGCCGACGACAGTTCCAACATGATCAAGGAACTGTCGCCCAAGGGAGTGAAGCCGGAGGTCATCCAGGGCATCCGCAACCTCGTCGGCCGCGCGAAGAACGCCGGGCTCACGCCCGAGGAAGCCATGGCTTCGGCGCGCAGCCCGCGCGAGATCGAGGCGGCGACGATCTACGACCTCTACCAGCAACGCCTGGCCGCCTTCAACGCGGTGGATTTCGACGACCTGATCCGCCTGCCCCTGCGCATCCTCGAAAGCGATGCCGATGCGCGCGCCATCTGGCAGGAACGGTTGCGTTACCTGTTGGTGGACGAATACCAGGACACCAACGACGCGCAGTACCGCCTGCTCAAGGCGCTCTCCGGCCCGAAGGCGCGATTCACTTGCGTCGGCGACGACGACCAGAGCATCTACGCATGGCGCGGCGCCAATCCGGAAAACATCGACCAGCTCGGCCGTGACTTCCCGCAGCTGCGCGTCATCAAGCTGGAACAGAACTATCGCTGCGCGAAGCGCATCCTGCGCGCGGCGAACCAGCTGATCGCGAACAACCCGCACGTGCACGAGAAGAAGCTGTGGAGCGACCACGTCGAGGGTCCGCCCATCCGCGTCATCGAGTGCAAGGACAGCGAACACGAAGCCGAGCGCGTCGCCGCCATCGCGGCGAACCTGCATGCCAAGTACAAGGACAAGGGTATCCGCTGGGATGATTTCTGCATCCTGTACCGCGGCAATTTTCAGGCCCGCGCCATCGAGAAAGCCTTGCGCCTGGCAAGCGTGCCGTACCACCTCAGCGGCGCGCTCTCGTTCCTCGACCGTGCGGAGGTGAAGGACATCCTTTGTTACCTTCGCCTGCTCACCAACCCCACCGACGACGCGGCCTTCCTGCGCGTGGTGAACGTGCCCAAGCGCGAGATCGGCGCCACGTCGCTGGAGAAGCTCGGCCAGATGGCCCAGGCGCGAAACGCCTCGTTGCTCGACGCCGCGCGCAGCGACGCCGCACTGAAGAATATCTCGCCACGCCCGGCATCGGCATTGGCCGGCTTCGCCCGGTTGATGGACGAACTGCGCAGCCACGCCGTCCACGAGAGTGCCGCCGAGCTCGTCAACATCGTCATCGAGAAAACCGGCTACGGCGCGCAGATCGCCGCGTCCACGCCCGACGAGACACTCCGCGAACGCCGTCTCGGCAACCTGCGCGAGTTGGTGGACTGGTTCCGCGCGATGGGCAGGGATGGCGGCCGCACCGGCGATATCGCGGCCCAGCTGGCGCTGCTCAGCCATGCCGACCGCGACGACCCGGGCAATGCGCTACGCATGATGACCCTGCATTCGGCCAAGGGGCTGGAATTCCGCTTCGTCTTCATCGTCGGTTGCGAAGACGGCACGCTGCCGCATGAAGGCGCGATCGACGAGGGACGCCTCGATGAGGAACGTCGTCTGATGTACGTGGGCATCACGCGGGCCAAGGAGATGTTGACGTTGTCGTTCGCGGCGAGGTCACGCAAGTACGGCGAGATCCTCAACAACGATCCCAGCCGTTTCCTCGAGGAACTTCCGCAGGACGACCTGCACTGGGACGGCAAGGACCCCGATGCCGACGCCGAGGTGAAGAAGGAAACCGCCGAGACGCACATGGCGAGGATCAGGGCGATGCTGGCCGGCGGCGCCTGATGGCGGAGCCGGCGCCCGCTCAGATGAGCTTTTCGGCTTCCAGTTCGCTCTTCAGGTAGGCGTAGTAGATCGGCGCGGCCACGAGTCCCGCCAGGCCGAATGCCGCCTCGAACACCAGCATCGCCACGAGCAGTTCCCACGTGCGCGCGCGGATCTGGCCGCCGACGATGCGCGCGTTGAGGAAATACTCCAGCTTGTGCACCACGATCAGGAAGCCCAGCGCGGCCACGCCCACCCATAGCGAAACGGACAGCGCGGCGATGGTCACGAGCGTGTTCGAAATGAGGTTACCCACCACCGGCAGCAAGCCCGTCACGAAGGTGACGAGCACCATCGTCTTCGCCAGTGGCACGTGCACGCCGAAGGACGGAAGCGCGACGAGAAGGAAGATCGCAGCCAGCGCGGTATTGATGGCGGAGATCTTGAGCTGGGCGAAGATGATGTTGTGAAACGCGTGGGCCAGCCGCATGGCGCGCGTCGCCAACTCGAACGACAACGGCTGAGCAGGCCGTCCGCCCGCACCATGGGTCACCGCGACGATCGCTCCGAGCACGAGTCCGATGAGGATGTGCGCGAACACGCGTGCGGTCGTGGTACCTGCCAGGCGCAGGTCACCCGAGTGCTCGTGCATCCAGGCCATGCCCTGTTCGCGGAAGTCGACGAAGCTGTCGGGAAGCCGCGAGGTCAGCCATGGCGGCAACTGCTCGTGCGCCTTGGTGAGCAGAGGCAGCAATTTGCTGTCCCATAGCTCCTGGGGATCGCCGATATCGCGGCGATAGAACGACAAGGCGGCGACCACGATAAGGATGATCGCGCCAACCACGACCACGGTGACGACCCCGACCGCGATCAGCCGCGCGCGCTCGCCGGGAATGACACGCCGGATCAACGGCGTGAGCGCCTCGACCACCTCGTAAACCAGCAGTCCAGCGAGCAGGGCGGAGACCAGGTGAAGCATCAGGATGCCCCACAGCGCCAACGCCGCCAGCACGTAGGTGGCGATCCGGATGCTGCGCGGGTCGTGCGGGATGCCCGCCATAGGTTGCAACTCCTCGAAGGTGGCGCGATTCCAGCAGCATGGCGATGAACGCTAGATCAAGCGCTCCGCTTCCAGTTCGGCCTTCAGGTACGCGTAGAAGATCGGTGCGGCCACCACGCCGGGAAGCCCGAAGGCGGCTTCGAACAGCAGCATGGCCACCAGCAACTCCCACGCCCGCGCGCGGATCTGGCCGCCGACGATGCGCGCATTGAGGAAGTATTCGAACTTGTGGATGACCACGAGGAAGGCCAGCGCCCCCAACCCCACGTACAACGATACCGACAGGCCGACGATGGTGATCGCCGTGTTCGACAGCAGGTTTCCGATGACGGGCAACAATCCGACCACGAAGGTGATCACGATCAGCGTCTTCGTCAACGGCAGGTGCACGCCGAACAGCGGCAATACGCAGAGCAGGTAGATCGCCGTGAACAGCGTGTTGAACAGCGAGATCTTGATCTGGGCGAAGACGATGTTGTGGAAGGCATCGGCGAGCCGGGCGCTGCGCAGGCTGAGTTCCGCCGCGAAAGGACCGATCTGGTGGGTGGGCCGGGCGCGGCTCAGCGCGATGATCGCGCCCAGCACCAGGCCGATGATGATGTGCACGAGGACGCGCGCGGCCTCCTTGCCGGCCAGTTGCAGGGTCACGGCGTGCGAGCGCATCCAGTCCATCGCGGTGATGCGCAGGGCGTCCACGCTGTCCGGCAGCCGGTCGACCACGGCCTGCGGCAGTTGCTGGCGAGCGCGCTCCACGACGGGCATGAGCTTGTTCTGCCAGAGGTCTTCCGGATTGCCGATCTCGTTGCGGAAGAAGCTGATGCCGCCGAGGATGAGCAGGGTGAGCAAACCGACGACGACGACGCCGACGAGGGCGACGGCCAGTACGCGCGCACGGTCGCCCGAAAGCTTCCGCCCCATCAGGGGGGCCGTGGACACCACGACCTCATAGACCAGCAGGCCCGCGAGCAAGGCGGGCAGCAGGCGCAGATAGAGGACGAGGAAAAGGCCGAGTCCTGCGGCGATGTAACTGGCGATGCGCACGGCGTGCGTCCGCGAAGGGGCGGCTTCCATGAGCGGTCTCGTCGTGGATGAGGGCGCAGTCTGTCAGGACGCGGGGTGTTCGCGCCAGAGGCGTGTCGCCGTCGTCATGCTGTCGTAAACTGCCCCGACAATCGCCGCCCCACGGGCGCGATGCCTGTTTGCCAGGGGTTTCCATGATGAAGTTCGTCCCGGCCGCGCTCGCGGCTGTCCTTGCCCTCGCCGGCTGCGCCCATGCGCCGCAGGCCGTGGCACCGGTTCCCGCCACCACTGCCGTGGCGCCTGCCGACGCTCCCGTCCCGGGGCCCTCCGCCGACGACAACCTCAACGCGGTGGCCTGGTCGCAGAACGCCAGCGAGCACGATTTCATCTACCTGCAAACCTTCCGCGACGCGCGGGAGAAACTTCTCAAGGCGAAGAACGATCCCAACTGGGATGCCTTGCCGAAGGACGATCGCGCAGCCCACCCGTCGCTGAAAGGGCGGAAACCGGCCGTGGTGCTGGACATCGACGAGACCGTGCTCGACAACTCGCCTTACCAGGCGCGCCTGATCCGCTCCGGCGGGGAGTTCAACGAGGCCGAGTGGGCCGCCTGGTGCAACGAGGCCATCGCCCGGCCGCTGCCGGGGGCCCTCGAGTTCACGAAGTTCGCGGCGGACCATGGCATCGCGGTGATCTACATTTCCAACCGCGCGAAAGACCTCGACGACGCCACGCTCGCCAACCTGCGCTCCGCGGGCTTCCCCGTGGCCGGCAAACAGTCCTTCCTCGGCCTGGGCACCTTCGTCGAGGGCTGCGAACAGGTCGGTAGCGAAAAGGGTTGCCGGCGTCAGCTCGTGGCCCGTGATTATCGGGTGCTGATGCAGTTCGGCGACCAGATCGGAGATTTCGCGAACGTGCCGGGCAACACCGCCGACGGCCGCGCGAAAGCCATGGCGCCCTATACCGCCTGGATCGGCGAGCGCTGGTTCGTGCTGCCGAATCCGACCTACGGCGCCTGGGAATCGGCCCTCTTCGACAACGACTACGGCCTGCCCCGCAACGAGCGGCGCCAGAAAAAGATGGACTCGCTTCGAACTAAGTAAATCAATAAGTTAGATAGTCGTACCTGACATATTGCTTTAGCAATGTCGGCCAACTATCATCTCTCTCGCCGAAACCTGCGGTGCCCAAAGCAAAGCAGGCAAGGCCATTTCCCTTTCCGGCTTCGGGCTGGATAACCCCGTGAGGCCTAGCGTCTCCGGGGTTTTTTCTTATGCGCGAGCGTTGCGGCCTGACAGGCCTCGGATGCATTGCGCCCAGTCTCCGCGCGCTCCACGCCGACGGACCCTCCTGCTGATCGTTCCTACACTGCTGCGCTGGATTTCCCACGCAAAGGACGCAGCATGGATACGATGCCCCCGCAGGCCCCGCCTGCCCTCTCCCAGAGTCCCTACCAGGCGGCCACCGACGCCTTCGACCGCCTCGTCGGCCTCCAGGCCTGGCTGGCCACCCA